>NZ_CDRSSE010000048.1:0-28129 GCF_977051555.1 Segatella sp. | reverse complement strand
TAAGGATTGCGACGGTTGCGAGCATTTGCAGACTCACGCATCTCCTTCGCCTCATTGTCGCCGATTACAACCTCGGCGAACTTTGGCTTGCTGTTTAATTGTTTCTTGCCTTGTACCATAATTTGAATAATTTAAAATCACGGTGCAAAGGTACGAAACTTTATCTAGGCACACAATACGGCATTCACCGAATACTTACGCTATTCTGGGTGCAAAATTTGGAATAAGCCAGATTCCTGAAGCATGGAAAAGTGGCCTTCTCCATGCTTCTATGCTCCATAACAAGGTGAAGAATTTCTACACAATGTATCGATAAAAACGTATCATAGTCTGTTGTTTGTAAATCGTCTGCCAATGGCGGACGATTTACAAGGATAGCCCTCAAATCTTTTGAGAATTATAGTCCCAACTCTTTTAGCATTTTCTTTATGACATCAGTCTTGATGGTTGAGAATTCTGATTTGTCATAGATTTCTATCAACCATACTTCACCTGTATTCTCATCTACTAATGTTGTATATGTGATAATTCGAAATGAGGAGTTGTTTCAATATTATAGCTCATCGAAAAGTTCGTCTGCGGATTTTGCTTTCAATTTACCCTCCTTTATCATTTTTACTTCACGTAGTCCTTGACAAATTCCTTCGGTTCTGTCAATTGACTGCTGAGGAATTATTTCAAACAGAATCGTTTCCAAATAATTGCTGAGGCTTCTGTTGTCTCTTTTAGCATTGCTCTTTAGAATATTGAGCAAATCCGTATCTATTCTTATAGAAGCGGAAGATTTTGTTTTTATTGTTGTACTCATATTACTTACATTTTAATTATATGTGTGCAAATATAGTGCAAAAGATTATAACTTCCAAAGTTTTTTGCTTTTTTTTAATTGAATTAAACTTTTGAGTTCTTTCTTTAGCTTACTCTTTTGAAATCTATGTATATGCTGCTGCATTCAAAAAGCGCAGAATCCTGCCGGCATCACTGCCAGCAGGATTCACTTTCAAAAACCGAACCTAAAATTCTACCTTGTAATTTCTATCTATGCAATATCTATTGTAACCTGAATAAGTCTAATTACCTTTTTTAAAAACTAAATCCTATTATATGAATAACGCTGCAAAATGAACTGTTCTTTATCTTTTACTCAGCAGTTGTCTGCTGCTCTGTAGCCTGCTGCTCAGTTGCCTCCTGCTGGGTTGTTTCCTCCTGTGGAGTTTCCTGAACTTTAGCTGGTTCTTCTGTCTGAGCATTCTCCTGCTTTGTAGAATCCTCAACGTCTGCCTGTGGCTGGATAGGAGTACCTGTTGCCAATGTATCTGCTGGTGTTTCTGGAGCTACGGTATCAACTGGTGCTACCTCTGAATTATTTACCATTTTGCTTGATGCAAAAACGTTGCTTACTGAAACCATTACCATAGCTGCGATAGCTGCAAAAACGAACTTCTTCATAATCTTATCTTTTTAAAATTGTTACTATTTATTGTTATTTACTTTCTTTGTGGATTCATTGTCGAACCCGCTATTCATAGTTACAATCGGTGTGCCAAAAAGATGAAGAAAATGGCTCTGTGCTGATAGTCAGTAGTTTATGTAAAATGTGCCAAAGAAGGATGGTGTGGAAAATGAGGAAAGTATGTGGAAACATTCCCCAAAAAACTGGGGAATGCATTCCGGGTATTTATCTATAACTTTATTCTCTATAGTTGGTTCAAGCAATTTTCGTCCATCAGAAAATCAAGTAAACCAATGGTAAGAATGCCATTTTCATCTCTCCATGGTTTAATGTCATCCTTCACAACTATGACTTTCTTAAAAGTATCATTGATTTTAAGGAGAGAAGCAGTTTCCTGTTTTCTTTTCTCTTCATCAGGTAAGGCTAGTGCTGACTGTATATAGTACCGTAAGCTACCTTCATTTACCACAAAGTCAACCTCTAACTGTTTGCGCTGCCATTTACCATCTTTGTCAATAAAGCGTTGTTCTATCATACCCACATCAACTTTGCAGCCACGACGTCGCAACTCATTATACAGAATATTCTCCATGATGTGAGTTCCCTCCTGTTGGCGCAATCCGAGTAGCGCATTTCTTATCCCCATATCAGAAAAATAGTATTTAGCTAAACTGCCAATATATTTTTTCCCCTTTATGTCATAACGAATAGCCTTTTCTATGATAAAAGCATCTTGCATATAGCCCAAATAGCGATCTATCGTTACAGAAGTGATGTTTACCTTCTTTACGCTTTTAAAGGTGTTGGACAATTTTGATGGATTCGTAGGCGCACCAATCCCTGAGGCAATAATGCGTACTAGTTCCTCAAATTCAGCTCTGTTCTTAATCTTGTTTCGTTCTATAACATCGATTAAGTAAACACTTTCAAACAAATTGGTCAGATAATCGAGTTTCTTCTTCTCTGTTTCTAATGATAATACTTGAGGAAGCCCACCATAGGTATAATAATCTTTCCAAGCATCCCTAGGGGTCTGACCGGTTCCTTCGCAATACTCTGACAGTGATAAGGGATAGAGACGAATTTCATCGCCGCGTCCTCTGAATTCCGTGATGATGTCGCTGGATAAGAATTTAGAATTACTTCCGGTCACATACATATCGGCATTGTCTATTCTCAGAAGACTATTCAATACTTCTTCAAAACGAGGTACTAGCTGCACTTCATCCAAAAGGATATAATATAAATCGCTATCTATCATACTTGCCTTGATGTTTCTGTAGAGGCGAAGAGGGTCACGTAATTCGGCATTCTCAATATCATCTAATGCGATTCGGATAATATGATCATCGGCTACACCTGTCGCTATCAAGTGCTGTCGAAAGAGTGTGAAAAGTAAGTATGACTTTCCACATCGTCTAATTCCTGTGATAATCTTTATCAACCCATTCTGTTTTCCATCTATGAGTTGCTGTAAATAGAAGTTTCTTTTTATCTGCATATTATTTTTCTTTGCGAAGTTTTTTTGGCAATATTGCCACTTTTTCTTCGCAAAGATACGCTTTTTTTCTCAAATATAAGAATTCTGTGAAGATTTTTTGGCAATATTGCCATTTTTTTCTTCACAGAGTGTGTTTGCATCAGCAAAAAGCTATTCATCTTCCGTGATGATGTCTAAATCTTTGGCTAATTTCTTCAGTCTGTCTCTTATCCTCTTCGACAAGGTTGGTGGCTCTTGCTGGACGACAGGCTCTTGGGGCTCTTCTTCTATGACTGGAGGTTCTTCAGTCGGAGCATCGGGGGTGAGTGGGGCTGGCTCCTCATTAGGGATGTCTGTAGATTCTGTGTTTGATGGCTCTGCTGGAATATCCTCTTCTGGGGGATCTGCCTTCTTTTGAGATTGGAAATTGTCACGTATCGGATGATAAAGCTTATCGATAATTCTCTGGTAATCATCTTCATCCTTGGTGGTTGTGACAGGATTGTCCTGAATTTCATCTGCCAGCTCGTTGTTGAGACCTGTTGCCAGAATGGTGACTTTGGCATCCTCATCCAGACTGTCATCATCTGAAAGACCCCAAATAACCTTGATGTCAGGATTCAATTCATCGAAGAAGGCATCTATCTCTCGCATTTCCCTAACGAAGATAGGGTGCTTGCTGGAGGTATAGATGTTGAAGAGGATGCGCTGGGCATTGCTGATGTCGCTGCCGTAGAGCAATGGGGAATCCAAGGCGTTGAGGATGGCATTCTGAACTCTGCCTTCTCCGCTCGCCCTGCCCATCGCCATGATGGCACCGCCGCCGCTCTTGATGGTGGTCTCGATGTCACGGAAGTCGAGATTGATGGTTCCTTCTACGGTAATCAGCTCTGAGATGCTCTTGGTGGCATCGCTCAGCACCTTGTCTGCCAGCTTGAAGGCATCCTTTACGGTAATTTCAGAATCGGCATATACATCGCAAAGTCGCTCGTTGTTGACAATGAGCAGGGCATCTACGTTCTTACGCATCTCTTCTACACCCTGCAGGGCCTTCACGATTTTCTTACGCTTTTCAAAATAGAATGGGATGGTGATGATGCCCACTGTCAGGATGCCCATGCTTTTGGCGATGCCGGCGATGACAGGGGCTGCTCCTGTGCCGGTACCGCCACCCATGCCGGCTGTAACGAATGCCATCTTGGTTCCGTCATCCAGCAGCCGCTTGATGTCTTCCTGGGTGTTCTGCGCTTCGCTTCTTCCAACTTCAGGGTTAGCACCTGCTCCCAAACCGCTCTTTCCGAGCATGATTTTTACAGGCACAGGTGATTTGGATAGCGACTGGCTATCCGTATTGCAAACGGCAAAGCTCACATTTACAATACCTTCTGAGTACATGTTCTTAACGGCATTACATCCGCCACCACCCACACCTATCACCTTGATGATATTCTTGGTGGTGTCTTCAGTCTGTCCGAAATCTATAGGGGTCCATTCTTCTGTCATCTTATCTATATTTCTATTTTGGGCACAAAGATAATAAAAAAGGAGTAATTATACAATAATAAAAGAAACGCAAGGCTTGCGAAAGAAGTTTTTTTGATGAAGAGAAACGTTTTTTTCCTATTCTTTTTGTATTTTTGCATCCGGTATGCAGACAGAACAGGAAAATAGGAGTGTCGAGGAGAAAGCTGCTTTGATAAAAACGCTTTCCTCCCAACTTTTGGCAGAAGGAAAAACTGACCTTTTGCTGAAAGCTATCGGTGTGCCCGTATTGGAGCAGCTTCGTATTGAGGCAGCAAGAGCTACTCTCAGCCCATTGGTCATTACTGAGGATTATCGCTTCCTGTTGCCTGAGTTTGGTAATAAAGAGGTACAGCTCAGTCCTATCCACAAGGCGCTCTATCTGCTCTTCCTGAACCATCCGGAAGGTATTGAATTCAAGAATCTGGTAGATTATCGGGAAGAACTTCTTCAACTTTATCAGAAGATAGGGAATAGAATAGATATGGATAAGATTACCGAGACTGTGAACCGTCTGGTGAATCCGCTTGATAATGCGATAAACGAGAAGTGTTCCCGTATCAAGGCAGCCTTTTCTGATTTGATGGATGAGTATCAGGCTGACTATTATATCATCAACAGTCATGTGAAGCGACATCAGGGAAGTTCTATGAAACTGTGGTTTGAGAGGTTGAAAATCATCAACCTCCCAAGAGAATTGGTTGTTTATCAATGTTCTTGATGTTTGCTCTCACCTTATTTAAAGCCTATCGCTGCAAAATCTTTCATAGAATTATCATTTTTGTACCTTATATATTATGGTGTTACTCTGAGGAAATATAGGCTATCCTATTTCTCCCATCAACCATCTTAGGGCATTGATTCTCTTGATACCGTTGTAATCGGCAGTAGGGTCTTCATCAAGTGTAAGGATATATTTAGGATATTGGTCATTGATCTGCTGCAGAGATGCCAATTCACGTTTTAAGGTAGTCTCATCTCTAACGGTAGCAGCTACCTGATAATACGTGATATTGTTTTCATCAATCGCTACAAAATCTACTTCCAGATTATCCATCTTTCCTATATATACTTTCTGCTGGCGATGGAGTAGTTCCAGATAAACGATGTTCTCCAGGATGCGGCCGGCATCGAATGAGCGGGAACCTAGGAGCATTCTTCTCAAACCGATATCTACTAGATAATATTTACCCAATGTCTTGAGCAGCTGCTTACCCTTGATGTTGTATCTTTTGGTTTCATATACGAAGAAGGTTTCACAGAGTGCGGTCAGATATCGTTCTACGGTTTTCTGGTCTATTTTCCTTCCATCGGCAGTCATGATGTCGGCTATGCGCTTGGTGGATAGGATGTTGCCGATATTGTCTGCTGTGAAACGGATAACGCTTTCCAGCATCATGACATCGGGTAACTTCTTCCTGCTCATAATATCCTTTACTACAATGGTGTTATATACGCCATTCAGGTAGTCGCTGATTTCTGCGGGAGTATCCAGTTCAAGGGTATATGGAAAACTGCTCCTTGTGATGTAGTCTGTATAGGCTTTGGGAAGATTGTCGGTTCCTCCGATACCTTCAACATACTCTCTGAATGAAAGGGGAAGCATTGCGATTTCCACATATCTTCCGGATAGTAACGTGGCGATTTCGCTTGACAGCATATAGGCATTCGACCCCGTAATATAGAGATCTACTGTTGGCTTCAGGTTGAGGCTGTTGATGATGTCTGGGAAATCTTCCACATGTTGTATCTCATCAAAGAAGATGTAAGTCATCTTGTCTTGATGAATTAATGGCTTGATATAAGCGTATAAGTTATGTGGATTACGAAGCTCATAGAAGTCGTAATCCTCGAAATTGAGATAGATGATTTGGTCGGCACTGACACCTTGCCTCTTAAGCCAGTCACGATAAATCTCCATAATGGTGGATTTACCGCAACGGCGAATGCCGGTTATCACTTTGATAAGAGACTTGTCTTTGAAAGCGATCAGTTTATTGAGATATTCCGTTCTTTCTATTCGTTTCATATCATTTCATTGCTCTTTGATTATATATTTGCTGCGAAGATACTATTTTTTTAGGATAAATCATCCTAAAAGTAGAATATTTAAGAAAGTTTTAGGATGAATCGTCCTAAAACTTTTGAAATTAGAGAAGTTTTAGGATAAATCGTCCTAAAACTTTTTGTCTATCCCCATATTTAGGTATTTCTGCGAAACCATCATTTTTAGGTATTGCAGATGATGGAAAAAGGATGTATCTTTGCACCCGAAAATAAATGTAACTAAAAGTAAGATAGACAAATGAAAACAACAATCGTAATTTATGGCTCTTCTACTGGCTCATGCCAGTCGATTGCCGAAACCATCGCCTCTAAGTTGGGCGTGGAAGCTGTAGATGTAGCTAACATCGATGATGCTACTATCACAAGTCATGAGAATCTTCTTCTCGGTACTTCTACCTGGGGTGCCGGCGAGATGCAGGATGACTGGTATGATGGTGTGAAAACACTGAAGAGTGCCGGCTTGGCTGGCAAGACCGTAGCCCTGTTCGGTTGTGGCGACAGCGAGTCTTATCCTGATACATTCTGTGGCGGCATGAAGGAACTCTATGATGCGGCAGTTGAGGCTGGTGCTACCGTATTGCCTGGTGTTTCTACAGACGGATACACCTATGATGACAGTGAGGCAATTGAGGACGACAAGTTCCTGGGACTCGCACTCGATGAGGTGAACGAGGACGACAAGACTGAGGAGCGTATCGATGCCTGGCTTGAGGCAATCAAACCATCGCTATAATTTAAAAAAAATATTTTTCAAGAATTGGAGAATGGCAGCATTCTCTGATTCTTGGTTAAAAAACAGATAAATTCGGATAGTATGCAGCAGGAAATCGCAACACCAGTAGATTTGAAGGTTCTGATGAATCATATATATGAATATAAGAAGGGCGTGCGCCGCCTGGTGCTCTACACCTTCAACAAGAAATATGAGTCTTTTGCCATAACAAGATTAGAGCGTCAGAACATTGATTATATCATCCAGCCGGTTGGTAACGACCGATTGAATCTCTTCTTTGGTAAGAAGGAATGCCTGGATGCTATCCGCATGATAATCACCAAACCGTTATGCCAGCTTTCGCCGGAGGAGGATTTCATCCTGGGTGCCATGCTGGGATATGACATCTGTGCCCAATGCGAACGCTATTGTGAGCGGAAGAAGAAGGTTTGCTAAGCTTTTCTTTCATCATCGTAATGTTTTATGTTTATAAGTAGAAAGAGCGTGATTGCCGTAATGGTGATTACGCTCTTTCTGCATATTTCGGAATAATTCCTCTTTTTACTCCTTATTTTGACGGAATAATTCCTCTTTTTATCCCCTATTTTAACAGAATAATTCCTCTTTTTGAGGGCTAAAATGAAAGAAAAAGTCCTAAAAGTTTGTGTAATTAACTGAAAATGAGTATATTTGTATCGGATTTAAATGAGAAGCTTATGTTAGAACGTAAATTTGCAGATAATTTGGAGAATTTCCTCCTTCATGAACCTCGGAAGATTCTGCTTGTCAATGGTGCAAGGCAGATAGGGAAGTCGTATCTGATAAGATATGTGGGAAAGAAACTTTTCAAGCATTTTGTAGAAATAAATCTCAAGGCAGACCAAGAGGGAGATGGCATCTTTAAAACAGTAAAGAGCAAGGAAGACTTTTACTTGCAGTTGGGTGCCATGGCAGGTAACAATCTCGGAAGTAAGGATGATACCTTGGTGTTTCTTGATGAAATACAGAGTTATCCTCACCTGATGACTATGCTTAAGTTTCTCAACGAGGATGGTAAATACCGATATGTGGCAAGTGGCTCCCAACTGGGTGTCGCCTTGTCGCAAACCCCTTCTGTGCCTATTGGCAGTATCGCTATCCAACAGATGTATCCTCTCGATTTCGAGGAATTCTTGTGGGCGATGGGTTGTGGAAAGAAGGCGATAGAGAGCATGCGACAGAGTTTTCTGGATAAGAAAGCCTTGAATGAGTCGATGCATAACTATATGCTCCAGCAGTTTAAAATTTATCTGCTCGTGGGAGGAATGCCTGATGCTGTCAATAAGTTTCTTGAAAATAGAAATATGGCTCAAGTGCGCAGTATTCAGCGGGATATTCATGCGCTTTATAAGATAGATGCATCGCAGTATGATGATGAGCGCAAGCTTGTTATCAGAAAGATATATGATATGATTCCTTCGAATATGGAAAATAAGAAAAAGCGTATCATCGTAAAGAATATCGAAGGCTTGAAAGCGCATAAGCAGTTTAGCGACTATGCTGAGGAATTTGAGTATCTTACGAATTCTGGAGTAGCTTTGTCGGTGCAGGCTATCAGCAATCCGAGTTTTCCGCTGATAGAGTCGGAGAGCAAGAATTTGCTGAAGCTCTATATGAATGATGTGGGGTTACTGACCAGTATTCTTTATGGTACGAATATTAATGCCGTGTTGAGGGATGAGCGGAGTGTGAATCTGGGTGCTGTATATGAGTCGGTCATAGCTCAGGAATTTCATGCCCATGGTTATGTGCTTCATTATTATGATAACAAGCAGAAAGGTGAGGTGGATTATCTGATAGATGATTACAGAAACCTGACAGTCTTGCCTGTGGAAATCAAGTCGGGTAAGGATTATACAGTGCATAGTGCACTTGATAAGTTCCTGGATACCCCGGAATATCATATTCATGAGGCTGTGGTGCTGAGCAACGAGCAGAAGGTTTATACGGAAAACGGAATCACTTATATGCCTATATATTATTGTATGTTCTTTAGCAACAAGATAGAAGATGAGGCTGATCTGGTAATTCCTGATATTCAGATGCCAAGTCTGTAAATATATGAGAGGGTGTGTCATTGGTTTATGGCACACCCTCTTCTTTCCGGTTTATTGAACGTTTCCATCTCCTTCAACCTGAAAATACTACTTACTTATCAGTATTGACTACATCTGTGCGTTTAATCTGATACCTATTTCTAAGTATAAAAAATGTGAAAATCGCAATTTCTCGGTATTGTACAATTTCTAAAAAAGCCTTATCTTTGCAACCCGAAAAAAAGAATAGATATGAAAAAAAAATTAGGAAAAATCAGAAAGATTAAAAAGAAACACATCTTCCTGGCCTTGTTGGCTGTGATCGTTCTGGGAGGGTTGGCGAAGGCTTACTCTGCCTGGGTGGGTACTACCCGCATCGCTTTCCTCAACTATCAGGCTATTGAGCTGGGACAGATTTCGCATGCCAACGACAATGCGATGATTAAACTGAGTGAGATTACGACAGATGATTTCGATCATCTGGATGATTATGATATGATTATCGTGAATGGTATGGGACTCCGAATTGATGAGAACCAGCGCAAGCAGTTGGAAGAGGCTTCCTACAAGGTGCCAACCCTGACTCATGCTGCTACCAACCCAGCCAACAATATCGTATCGGTAGATAACTTCGATGCAGATTATCTGATGCAGTACATCGAGAACGGCAGTAAGAAGAATTATCACAGTATGCTCGCTTACATCCGTAAGTTTATCGACGGAAAGAAGTTCATGGCTCCAGAACCGGAACGTGTGGATGAGCGACCAGACTATCTCCTGACTCATTTCGACCCGAAGGATGAAAAGGGTGATGAACTGGGTTTCAACAGCATCCGTGAGTACAATGCCTTCCTGGCGAAGAACGGATTATATAAGAAAGGTGCTCCTACCATCTTGCTCACCGGTTTTATGGGTGCGGCTCCTGATATGGAGAAGGCTTTCGAGAAGAAGGGATTCATGGTGTATCGCATCAACCAGCTGCAGAGCTTTATCGCCGGTCATCATGCCGACAGTATCCAGGCGAATGCCGTAGTAAATATGGCGCATGGCAGACTGGGCGATTACTTCGTTGAGTTCCTGAAGCAGAAGAATATTCCACTGTTCTCACCTCTTAATATCAATCGCTTGACCACTGAGTGGGAGAACGACAAGCAGGGAATGAACGGCGGTTTCATGTCGCAGAGCATCGTGACTCCGGAGATTGATGGTGCCATCCGTCCATACGTGGTTTTCGGTCAGCGCATCAACAAGGAGGGCTTGCAGGAGGTTTACGGCATCCCAGACAGAATGGAGAGTTTCGTAGAGAGCGTGCAGGGCTATGTGAATCTGAAGAACAAGAAGAACAGCAACAAGCGCATCGCCATCTTCTACTTCAAGGGTCCGGGGCAGAATGCACTTACCGCTTCGGGAATGGAAGTGGTTCCATCGCTCTACAATCTCCTGGTTCGCTTGAAGAATGAGGGATATAATGTAGGCAAGTTACCAGCCAATCCTCAGGAACTGGCAAAGATGATCCAGGCTCAGGGTGCCGTCTTCGGAACCTATGCGGAGGGTGCTTATACCCAGTTCCTGAAGTCTGGACATCCAGCCCTGGTAACCGCCCAGCAGTTTGCCGGATGGACCCAGAAGGCTTTGTCTAAGAAGATGATCAAGGAGATGAATCAGCTCTATGGTTCCTTCCCTGGCAAATATATGGCTACCGATGACGGTAAGTTGGCGGTGGCAAGACTGCAGTTTGGTAATGTGGCTCTGCTTCCACAGGTGATGGCAGGCGTGGGAGGCGACTCCTTCAAGATTGTGCATGGCACCGACCAGGCACCTCCTTACACCTATGTTGCCTCTTATCTCTGGGCACGTTATGGTTTCAGTGCCGATGCGCTCATCCATTTCGGAACCCACGGTTCGCTGGAATATACCCCGAGAAAGCAGGTGGCACTCGACAGCAACGACTGGAGTGACCGATTGGTTGGTGTGGTTCCACATCTTTATATATATACCATCGGCAATGTAGGCGAGGCGATGATTGCCAAGCGCCGCACCTATGCCCAGACCCAGAGCTATCTCACTCCTCCTTTCAAGGAGAGCGAGTTGCGACAGACCTACAAGCAGTTGAGTGATGCCATTCAGTCATACGAGAAGAAGGCATCTACCGAACAGTCGCTCAAGGTGAAGGCACTGACCGTGAAGATGGGAATCGCCCGAGAACTGGGACTCGATGCCAAGCAGATGAACAAGCCTTATTCTGCAGATGAAATCGCGAGAGTAGAGAACTTTGCGGAAGAGTTGGCAAACGAGAAGATTACCGGCAAGCTCTATACTCTGGGTGTGCCATACGATAATGATGATGTCCGCACCAGTGTCTATGCGATGGCTACAGATCCTATTGCCTACGGAATGTTGGCAGTAGATAAGTTGAAAGGTCGTGCTCAGGAGGGTGTGGAGAAGCACAAGCAGCTTTTCGACCGTCTCTATCTGAGCAAGGCACGCAATACCGTGACCCAGCTTCTGGGTTCTGCCTCGGTTTCTGATGAATACATCTGCCGTTATGTAGGAATCACTCCTGCCGAACTCCAGATGGCTCGTAAGGTAGAGGCGATGCAGGCTGCTCCAGATCCTATCCAGATGATGATGCAGATGGCAGACCAGATGGGTGGAGCGAAGGAGGCGAAGCCGAAGAGGGTGGACCACCGTACGGTAAGCGAACTCCGTGCAGCCAAGGTTTCTCATAAGAAGAAGGTTCCGCAGATGAGTCGTGAGGCTTTTGAGAAGATGGAGCAGACCGGTCACTTCCCTGACAAGATGATGGAAGCCATCAAGAAGGGACAGAAATGGTATCAAGAGGATTTGAAGAAGGCGAAGATGGCGAAAGCCGGCAAGGCGTCTCAAAAATCTTCTAAAGATAAGGGTATGATGATGTCGAAAGCACCTAAATATACCCGTCAGCAGATTCAGCTGGCTCAGGCGATTACTACCGTAGAGCATGCCTTGCAGAATGTGGGCAAGTATTCGGAGGCGCTCCGTCAGAGTCCGCTCAACGAGATGTCTTCTCTGATGAATGCCCTGAATGGCGGCTTTACCGCTCCATCTCCTGGTGGTGATCTGATTGTGAATCCGAACACCCTTCCTACTGGTAGAAACCTCTTCTCCATCAATGTGGAGAATACGCCATCGGAGGATGCCTGGGAGAAGGCGAAGGAACTTTGCGACAATACCATCAAGATGTATTGTGAGCGACATAAGGGTGAATATCCTCGTAAGGTGAGCTACACGCTCTGGAGCAGCGAGTTTATCGAAACAGAGGGTGCTACCATCGCTCAGATTCTCTATATGCTCGGTGTAGAACCGGTAAGAGATGCCTTCGGTCGTGTTACCGATCTGCGTCTCATCCCATCCAAGCAGTTGGGCCGTCCTCGCATCGATGTCGTGGTTCAGACTTCCGGTCAGCTCCGCGACCTGGCTGCATCCCGTCTCTTCCTCATCAACAAGGCGATAGAGATGGCGGCAAATGCCAAGGGTGACAAGTACGACAACCTGGTGAAAGCCGGTGTTGCCGAATCCGAAAGAGTGCTCGTAGAGAAGGGCATGTCGCCAAAGGAGGCCCGCGAGGTGAGTATGTATCGAGTGTTTGGTGGCGTAAACGGCAACTATGGCACCGGTATCCAGGAGATGGTAACCGCAGGCGACCGCTGGGATAAGGAGAGTCAGATTGCCGAGGTCTATATGAACAATATGGGTGCCTTCTATGGTGATGAGAAAAACTGGGAGACTTTTCGCAAGGCCGCTTTCGAGGCAGCGCTGACCCGTACTGATGTGGTAGTTCAGCCACGACAGAGCAACACTTGGGGTGCCTTGAGTCTCGACCACGTATATGAATTCATGGGAGGTATGAACCTCGCAGTGCGCAACGTAACCGGTAAGGATCCGGATGCTTATCTCGCCGACTATCGCAACCATAGCAATATGAGAATGCAGGAGGTGAAGGAGGCTATCGGCATCGAGAGCAGAACCACCATCTTCAATCCGGTCTATATCAAGGAGAAGATGAAGGGTGGAGCCAGCAGTGCCAGCACATTCGCAGAAATCGTAACCAATACCTACGGCTGGAATGTGATGAAGCCAAAGGCAATCGACAAGGAGATGTGGGACGAGATATATAATGTATATGTCAAGGACAAGTACCATCTCGGCACCAAGGAGTTCTTCGACAAGCAGAATCCGGCTGCGCTGATGGAGATGACCGCCGTAATGATGGAGAGTGCCCGCAAGGGAATGTGGAAGGCTACTCCTCAGCAGCTCAAGGACATCGCCAAGCTTCATACCGAGACCGTGAACAAGTATAAGCCTTCATGCTCTGGTTTCGTTTGTAACAATGCCAAGCTCCGCAACTATATCGCCAGCAAGACCGATGCTGCTTCTGCCAAGGAATATCAGCAGAATGTAGAGCAGATCCGCGATGCTGAGGCTGCAAAGAACAGCAGCGACAAGGGTATGGTGATGAAGAAAGAGACGCTGAACGAGGACGCTCAGAAGACCACCACTGTAGTGAGCGGCATCGTAGTAGGTGTCATCGTCATCGTAGCGTTCGTTGTGCTCGCGATTTATTTGCGACGTCGTCGCAAAATGATGAGTGAAGAATAATTCAACACTCAACATTCAACATTCAACATTTTAAAAAAGTGGAGACATTAGTTTTAGTAATGATGATATTGGTTTGCTTCAGTTTTGTGCTGAAGCAGACCTTCCACGGAGTAAAGGAGATCATGATTATCTCGGTGCTCGTAGCCTTCTTCGTGGGAATGACCTGGCCATTCGCCATTGAGCAGTCGAAGACGCAGATTGCGGCTTGGATAGCCGACCAGAAGCTGATGCTCGATATGGCAGTGCTGCTGAGCATCGACGTGGCACTCACGATGCTTTTCTGTGTGCACCACGTAGATCTGAAGACTTCGGAACATGTGAGTCGCCGCAAATGGGTGTTCTTCATTTTCCTGAAGTATTTCCCGGGTTTACTGGTTTTCCCAGTGCTGTTCAGCGTTCTGGTGATGACCATCTTCCTGCTTCCTGGCGTATCGTTCCAGGTGGTAGCCTGGGTGCTCGCCGTAGTGCTGCTGGTTTTGACTCCGGTATTCACCTACGGTTTGAGATGGCTCTTGCCGGAGCGACCAATCCGCTTGGAACTGCTTTTCCTGGTAGAGGTGCTGCTCGGATTGATGGGCATCATCGGTACGGTGAATGGCAGGACAGCGGTGGCAGGATTCAACAGTTTCGATGCCCTCTCGCTTCTCGGTGTCATCGCCATCGTCATCGTAGGTATGGCAATAGGATGGGGCTACTATCGCATCAAAATGCAAAAGATTAGCCAGAAACTGTAAAGACGCAAGCCCCAACTCAACATTTAACATTCAACATTTAACATTATAAAAAAAAGATGAATTACATATCAGACGTATTGTTTTGGATTTCCACAGGCATGCTGGTTCCTGTGATTATTTTGTTGATTTTCTTCTTCCTCAGAGCCTTGCTGCTCCTCGGAGGTTTCTTCGGACAGTATCTTGTAAAGCGCAAGTCGGGTGCGGAGATTCGTGAACAGATGAACACCCTGACACTCGATAACATCGATACCCTGGGCGATCGCTTGCCAAAGAACAAGCAGGCTGTCATCGTTTCCTATATGAAGAAACTCGTAGACAACCGTCAGAGCAAGGCGCAGGTAAACCGCATCCTCGACCAGTATGCCCAGTTTGTAGAGAAGGATCTTTCTCTTCCTTCTACACTCCTGAAGATGGGTCCGATGCTCGGTTTGATGGGTACCTTGATTCCGATGGGTCCTGCCCTGGTAGGTCTTTCTACCGGTGATATTGCTTCGATGGCTTACAATATGCAGGTGGCTTTCGCTACCACCGTAGTGGGATTGTTCTCTGCAGGCATCGGTTTTGTAACCAAGCAGACCAAGAACCGCTGGTACACCGAGGATATGAATAACCTCGAGTTTATGGCAGACCTGATTGATGAGAAAAAGTAACTCCTTAACATCTTGAAAAGAATATGAGACAAAGACGTAGAAGTCGTCTCTCGCATGATGGCGAGGATGATGATCCGATGAGCGTAGTGAGCAACCTCTTCGATGTGGCGATGGTGTTTGCCCTTGCCCTGATGGTGGCACTCGTTTCGCGCTATAATATGACGGAAATGTTCAGCAAGGATAACTTCACGATGGTGAAGAACCCTGGCAAGGAGAATATGGAAATCATTACCAAGGATGGACAGAAGATCAATCGCTATACTCCTTCTGAAGACCAGAGCAATAAATCTGGCAACAAGGGAAAGAAGGTGGGCATCGCTTACCAGCTGGAGAATGGCGAAATCATCTATGTTCCGGAAGATAAATAATCGGGGATTGCAAATCCCCTCAAACAGAAAATATTATTGTAACTAAAAGAAAAATAAAGAAAAATGAAAAAGTTTAAGACAATGCTGGTCATGATGTTGGCTTTGGTTTCTATGTGTGTAGCATTCAGCTCTTGCAGCAGTGATGATGATGACAATAATGGTGCTGGTTCTTCAGCAACAGCAGAACAGGTTGTTGGTACTTACGTTGGTGAAACAATGTCTATTGCTTTGGCAGGTCAGGGTGATATGGACCCATTGGAGAATGCAACTTTTAAGTTGGAAAAAGTTGATGATAGTCATGTAAATATCATCCTTCCTGCATTTGGATCTGCCCCTATGGCTTTGCCTTCAATTACAGTGAAGAATCTTGCTGTAACAGAGTCAAATGGTACTTATTCTATTCCTGAAACCAGTTTTGATCAAACATTGGAAAATGGCAAAGTTATTTCTAATACTGCTATAAAAGCAACTATAAAAGATGGTAAAATGCAGATTACTTTTGTTTTAAAGTATGGTAAAATGCCTTTTGTCTTGAACTGTTCTTCGAATGCAACAAAGAAGTAATTGTCGATGAAACAAAAGATATTCGCACTATTCCTGATCCTTTGCGGATTGTGCCTGAATCTGAAAGCCGAAACCCAGGGCGATGTCGTGGGTAGAGTGCTCGATGATTCGGGCGCACCTCTGGCGGGTGCTACCGTCCAGATTTTGCATGCAAAGGGTGGGGTAACAACTGATGAAGATGGATATTTCCGCATTCCTTATAGCAAGGACGGAGCGGTGAGAGTGAAGGTGAGCTTTGTGGGCTATCAGACTCAGACTTTCGTTCTGAAGGCGGATGAGAGAAAAGGGGCGCAGCATGTCTTGCGTCTTCAGCCGGATGCTACTGCACTCGACCAGGTGGTAGTAACTGCTACCCGAACTCCGAAGGCGCTGAAGGATGCTCCTGTGGTAACCCGTCTGATTACTGCCAATGATATCAAGATAGCAGATGCTACCAATATCCAGGACCTCCTCACGGAGCAGATGCCGGGTTTGCAATTCGGCTATGCCATGAGCCAGGAAACTTCGCTCAATATGAATGGTTTCGGTGGAAACGCTGTGCTCTTCCTCGTAGATGGCGAGCGATTGGCTGGCGAAACCATGGATAATGTAGACTATAGCCGTCTGAATCTGGATAATGTAGGACGTATCGAGATAGTAAAGGGTGCTGCTTCGGCGCTCTATGGCGCCAATGCCGTAGCTGGAGTTGTCAACATCATCTCCCGTGAAAACAGCGAGCCTTGGACTGCCAATGTCAATACCCGCTACAACGACTTCAACAAGGAGTGGCGCCATGGTGGAAGCTTCAGCTTCAATGCCGGAAAATGGAATTCGCAGACCAGCATCCAGCGCACCACATCGGATGAGGTTCAGCTCACCAGTCCTTTCGATACAGAATCCAACATCCTCCATATCTATGGTGGAGAGACCTTCAATGTGAAGGAGCGTCTTACCTACAAGCTCTCTGATAAGGTAAAACTGATAGGTCGTGGCGGTTATTTCAATCGTATCAGCAAGCGCAGCAACTATGATGATCATTACATGGATTATTCTGCCGGACTGAAGACCGTGATGAATCTTTCGGAGAATGATAATCTGGAGATTTCTTACGGCTTCGACCAGTATGACAAGGCTCGATATGTGAATGAAGAGCGTACTCACGACCACGATTATACCAACCGTCAGAACACCGTCCGTGCCCTCTATTCCCATATCTTCGGCAAGAATACATTGACGGTAGGTGCAGATTTCCTAAACGATTATCTTACCACCTATCAGTTTGCGGATAATGAATCAAAGAATCAGAATTCATGTGATGCCTTCGCCCAGTTCGATTACAATCCTTTGCAGTGGTTGAACATCGTGGCAAGTCTTCGTCATGATTACTTCTCTGCATCCAGCCAGCATGCCACTACCGGTCGTCTGGCTCTGATGACCAAGTGGAAGGGTTTCTCCATCCGTGCCAACTATGCCGGCGGATTCCGTGCCCCAACGCTCAAGGAGATGTATATGAACTTTGATATGGCGGGCATGCAGATGATTTACGGTAATCCGGATCTGGAACCGGAGAAGAGCAATAACTTCAACCTGGCGCTGGAGCATGCCGGAACGGTGAAGAATGCCGGTTTCTTTACCGGTCAGTATAGTCTTACCCTGATGGGCTATTATAATAAGTATGATAAGCGCATCACGACTGGTGATTATGCTGATTATACCCCAGGAACCGGTCAGCCTGATGTGGCTTCGCGTTATTGCAACGAGGATGGAGTAGAGGTGAGCGGCATCGATTTCAGTGCCCAGTACCGTTCGGATATGGGACTCGGTGTGAAACTCGACTACAGCTATCTCCATGTGGGTGGCAGAAGTGTAGATTCCCAGTTCTCCCAGCCTCGTCCGCATTCCGCTACCTGGCGTTTAGATTACGATCGCCAGCTCTGTTCGTTCTATCGCATCAATGCTGCTCTGTCTGGTCGTTATCTTTCTACACCGGATACAAATATCGAGAAGCATGACCAGGCATATCAGTTGTGGAAGTTCACTCTCCAGCAGCGATTCCTGGATGCCATCAATCTGAACTTTACGGTAGATAATCTTTTCGGTTATACGCCAAAGAACTATTATTGGAGTTCGGCGATGACCACAGGCCGCACCTTCACGGTAGGCCTTTCTATCGATATCGACCGTTTCGTAAAGGTATTCTAATAAAAAAAGCAGGGTGGACCAGTCTTCCATCCTGCTTCTTTTTTCTGATAGCACCGCCCTAACTATATAAAAATAGGTAGTTAGGGCGGTGCTATCGCATATAAGTCCGCCCTAACTATGTTAAAAAAGGTAGTTAGGGCGGTGTTATCCTTGCAGATTTCATTTTTTTTGTTTATCTTTGCACCGATAAGATTTAGTTTAAATGAAATAAAATCAGAAAGTTATGGATGCAAACGGAATAATAGGACGTGAATATGAGCAGAAACTCATTCAGGAACGTTGTAAAAGTAACAAGGCTGAACTGATAGCTATCTATGGTCGTAGGCGCGTAGGAAAGACTTTTCTGGTTCGAAAAATGTTCAACGACCAGTTTGCCTTTTCGTTTATAGGTATGTATGAAGTGAGCCGTGCGGTACAGCTGGAGCAGTTTCGGATGGCGTTGGCACAATATGCTAAACAGACTGTGCCGAGATTGAAAACCTGGTTTGAGGCTTTTGCTGCTTTACGTGAATATCTGTCGGGCTTATCTCAGCAGGAGCCGATTGTTCTGTTCTTTGATGAGTTGCCTTGGATGGATACGCCCAAAAGCAATTTCATCGCAGCTTTCAGTTATTTCTGGAATTCATGGGCATCTATGGTCCCTCAACTGAAACTTATCGTCTGTGGTTCTTCCACCACATGGATGTTGGCTAAGTTTATCGGTGATAAGGGTGGATTGTATGGTCGTGTAACCCGGCAGATCTATCTGGCTCCCTTCTCTCTGGGCGAGACAGAGCAGTTCTTAAACGGACTGAAAGGTCTGGCTCTTACCCGCCAGCAGGTATTGGATGTGTATATGATATTGGGTGGTATTCCTTATTATCTTGATATGCTGGAGCGTGGTGTGCCGTTAGACGTATGCATCGACAGATTGTTTTTCTCGCAGGATTCGCCATTACGTGGAGAATTCGATTTCCTTTTCCGGTCTCTCTTTAATGACTCCAAGCATTATCGCAAGATAGTAGAGGTGCTTTCAGAAAAAATGAAGGGTATGACACGTAAGGAATTGATGGATGAGTTGAAACTGAAAGGCGGTGGACAGTTATCTGAAATTCTGGAGAATCTGAAGAAATGTGACTTTATCAGGAAGTATTCTACCATAGGAAAAAGCGAAAGGGATGCTCTTTATCAGTTAACTGACTTATACTCATTGTTCTATACCCGTTTTGTAGCGAATAACAGTGGGCAGGATAAGAACTACTGGAGTAATATGCGTAATTCGGGAAGTAGAACAGCCTGGAGCGGTTATGCTTTCGAGCAGGTATGCCTGCATCATATACCACAGATTAAGAAGGCATTGGGTATTTCTGGTGTTTTGGCGAATGTTTATTCCTGGTCCTGCCGTCCTTTTGTTGATTCTACCGGTGCTGAATGGAGAGGAGGTCAGATTGATATGCTGATAGACCGTGCTGATGGAGCTATCAATATCTGTGAGATGAAATATGCTAAGGATGAGTTTGTGATAGATGCCAGCTATGAGCAGCGGCTGCGTGACAGGATGTCTTCCTTCTCTGTAGCGACCAAGACGAAGAAGGCATTGCTGCATACTTTCATCACGACTTATGGGGTGAAGCAGAATATGCATAGTGGATTGGTGAATAGTGAGGTCAGGATGAATGATCTCTTTGTATAAACGGTATAATTTTCGATAGAAAACAAACTTTTTCTTAGTTTTCTATCGAAAATTTAGCTTTTTCTTTGCTTTTTCATGTCTTTTAATGTAGCCAAAGGTATAACCTTTACTCTGTCTCCCATTGATATGTTTATCGCAAATCATATTTTCTACAGTTACTTTATATTTTTGCGGTGTTTTATTTTGTATTTTAGCGGTAGTTTACTTTGTGTTTTTGTGGCAAATGGCATTTCAATGTCCGTTTTCAAAACAGATACTATTCTTAGGAGGAAAATAAAAAACACTCATGGCATTCGCTATTATATCAATAGGAAAGCCATGAGTGTAATTGGTTTATTGAAGTCTTAATTTCCTTGAACCTGACCAACTTACTTTGCTGATAGATTCTGAGGAAAGTTCAAGTGTCTTGTAATCTTTGGAAACGGTACCTCGTAGGACTAAATCGTTGGCGTAAACGGTTATGTCATAGCCATTCGCTTCCCATTCTCCACTCCAAGTGGCGTCGTCTTGCAAGGTTTCCTTGATGCTGACTTTGCCATTGTTCTTGAAGGTAATGCGCAATGACTCAGTAAATGTGCTCTTATCCAAGTCTCTTTCGTCATCATATACAATGTCGTCTTCTACTTGGCGTGTTACCTTATATACCATTTTTCCTCTTTGTGCAACTGTGTCGCTAAAGATTTTTGTAGAGTCCACTTGTGGCTCTACTTTTTCGGAAACGATAGTGTCTTTTATTGCCGTACTGTCTACGGCTTCTGCATCTTTAGTCTGTTTGTTGCCACAGGCGGTAAATGATGCGACTAGGCAAACGCCTAATGCTGTGATAATAGAATGTCTCATGAGGCTTGTTATTTGATTTCCTTTACAATTTTTGCGGATGCTGCACAGTCCTTGGCTCTAACCAGAGTGATGTCACCTTCATAACTGTCTGGCAAAAGGTCAAAGTTGAGATGATCACATTCTGCAAAGCCATTCTTCATGTGATAACTAACATTTGTGAGAAACTTCTTGCCGTTTTGTATCAACACCAAGGCATCTCCTTCGTGTTGACCATCAAATGCATCTGCACAATCTTTCTTGACACCAGGCTTCTGTAATGCCTCCTTTACAGACATACCTACTGCCAAATTGTTTGATTTAGCAATACTGTCTGCTTTTGCAATACTATCAGCACGAGCTATGCTATCGCATCTGGCAATACTGTCTGCTTTAGCTTGCGCTATGGCAACTGAATCTATTCCATTCTCCTCCTTGTTATTCTTGTTGTTGGAGCAACTTGTAATGCTTGTTGTGAAACAGACAAACATCATAATCAAAAAATGTTTCTTTTTCATTATCTTGTAATTTGAAATTATGTAATTACCACTTTATGGCAGCCACTTTCCCGTTTTGGGTATAGATCCTTATTGTAATCTAAAAACGACAGGTGTTCTACATTTGGTTCGTACAGGTATTCCTTTTAGTTTTGCTGGTGTCCATTTCGGCATAGCCTTAACAACACGCAGGGCTTCCCTGTCAAGTGACGGGTCAACACTTCTAATAACCTTAACGTCAGACATGGAGCCGTCTTTCTCTATGATACTCTCTACGATTACACGTCCTTGTACGCCATTTTCCTGTGCTACAACAGGATAATTTACATTGCTGTTCAGATAAGACTGCATTGCACTTTCACCACCAGGAAAAGATGGCTTTTCATCAACTCTATCAAATTCATTGACTTCGTTGTAAACTGACTCTTCGTTTGGATTCCAATTTACAAGTTCTTCGTATTTAAGTGAGTCGCTCTGCAATTGGAAAAATAGATCTTCTAAAATGACCCCATCGGGATTAGTTTGCCATGTTATCTTCTCTTCCTTCATCTTGACGTTGTCAATCTTGATATAGATGCTTCCGTTTGCAGTGATGTTGTATGAGAATGACAGGCCAAGTTTAGATATAGGTATCACGATATTTCCACCGCCTTTTCCTTCTGTATTAGCAGGTTTGAATACGATGTCCCACTCATTATTGTTCGACTTATTGTTGAAGAAATAATGATTTTTGATTTTTTTGTTAAAGTCGTTCACCAAATTTGGGCTTGGCTTAGTGACAGTTGTTGTATTGGCTTTTTGTGTAGTGCCTCGTCTTGCTTGTCCGAAGGTTGGGCTTCCTGTTAGCATAACGAATATTGCTAAAATGATACTTTTTCCGATTTTAGAGGAAAAAGTAGTGCTTAATGTTTGTAAAAATGAATGCTTCATAATAAATGTAATGCTTTTATGAGTCCACTTAATAATGTTATTAATATATGACATTTGTAACCTTTCCATTTCTAACCTTTACGATTCTAGGGAATACCTTCCCAAGAAGATTGGCCAGTCGGAGACCATAGGAAGGGATATATTGTTTATAAGTACCAACTAAGTCTCTGTAAGGACCATTGTATTTGTACATTTGATATCTGCTACCATCAGTCTCAAAAGTCCTGAATTCGGTAAGGATACCTTCTGGCATACCTATATAAACCTTTCCCTTTTTAATGTTGTCGTATGCTCTCTGTCCATATTTCGCTACAAGACTTTTTTCTTGTGCTATCATTGATTTATAATTTGGTAAATTGGCCAGAATAGTTTTCATGTCTTGATTTCCTTGTTCTGCACCAATTTTCAGATACTTAACAAAGTCTGCATAAGAAAGATTTTTGCTAATACCTAAATCATTCTTACCTTCCATTTTCAATAAATAGGCACCAACCAAAACCTGAATTGCATCAAGGTTTTTTAGATCAGCTGCCTTGCGCAAATATTTGACTCCTTCTGGTATGTTTTTTGTTACACCCTTTTGCTTGTCACCCGCTAAGAGCATTTCACCATAATAATAGGCTGCTTGTGGGTAATTGTTTTTTACCGCTTTGAGATACCATTTCATAGCTTCCGAATCATTCTTAGCTACACCTTCGCCTTTATCATAGGAAAGTGCCAGATTGTATTGAGCCCGCGCATATTCTTGATTGGCTGCTTTTGTATACCATTTCACGGCTTCTTCAAAGTTCTTTTCTACCCCGTTGCCATATTTATAGCAGACTCCCAAGTTGCATTGGGCCAAAGGTAGTCCTTGTTCAGCAGCTTTTGTATACCACTCTACGGCTTTTTTATGATTCGTGTCTACTCCTTCGCCAAATTCATAACAGTATCCTAATTGGTTTTGTGCTTCTGCATATCCTTGTTCAGCAGCTTTTGTATACCATTTTACGGCTTCTCCATAGTCCTTGTATTGTACTCCATAGCCATAGTAATAGCAGTTGCCTAAGTTGTATTCTGCTTTAGCATTTTCTTGTTCTGCAGCTTTTGTGAACCATTTTACAGCTTCAGTTAAATTTTCCGTAACCCCTTTCCCATCATAATATGCTTCGCCCAGAGCATTCTGTGCTTCTGCTTCGCCAGACTTGGCTTTTAGCATGAGGGTGACAATGTTGGCAGTTTGTGCAAATACTCCCGATGCTGTCGCAAAGAAGAGTATCATGATTAGATAAATCTTTTTCATATTCTTCTTGTTTTTAATTGTTATTATTCCCAATATTGTTTACAAGTGTAAATGTATCATATCTAATAGATGGTTTGCAAAAATTGCGTTCCAATAGTTTGCAATAGGTGAACCCTTAGGCAAAACAGGCATCTCTTGAAAATATGGATGCGTTACAACCATTGTATATTGATGAGTCATTGCAAATTTTTTGAGATAGGCGAATGTCCCATGTTTCGTACGACAACATCCAACAATGATTTTGATAGTTGGAATGCTTGCTACAATATTATACCAATCTTCAAATCTACTATCGACTCCATCACCAATGGTAATAACTGCAATTTCTGCCGTTCCATTGCGTTGTAGAATAGCCAGTTGCTCTTTCTTGAGATTGATGGAACGGCTATCATAAAGCCATCCTTCACGATGTGAAATTAAAAGTTCTATCAATCTGGTAGCACTTAGTGTCTTGCCATGATTGCCTAATGCGCTGATGGCTATCAGTAGCTTTTCTGGCTTTGTATTTTCTAATTTTTCCATAAGCTAATCATTTACTTTTGGGTTATTTCATTCTTAGGCACAAAAAAGGTGCGAACCGATTTCATTCTGTTCTGAAGGTTCTGGACTTACCTGTACACAAAGAATGAAAATCAGCTCACACCAAAGGGTATATATCAATGTCCATCCCGCCGAAGCGGAATGGATACAATAATACACGGTTGGGTGAACAACTTCTGTCTTCGTTCTTGTGTACAATGAATTGTCCAGATTCTCAGTACGAACCAAGCATGGTTGTTTCCTTAACATGTCTGCTGCTTGTTTAGAACAGCACTGCAAATATACCATTTTTTTTCTAAAGTTGTTCATTGTGAGCTGATTTTTTTGCAAAAATAGGTGTTTTTTCTGCTTTTTCAGCGTTCCATTCCGTTCCATGTTCAAAATATGAGGTGTTTTTAGTCGAAATATTGGCTTTTTGTGTGTTGGCTGGATTTGTTTCTGTATCTTTGCAGCATGGAACAGATATTACGTGAAATGATAGAAAAGATGGTGGGGCGCAAGATGGTTGTGCCTCGCGACTTCGCTTGGTTGAGCGAAAAGGTGGAGGAGCGTACCCAGCAGAGGGTGAGTGCTTCTACGCTGCGACGATTCTGGGGATACGTGAGCGAAGGGGTTTCTGCCAGTAAGTTTACCAAGAATGTGCTGGCTAATTTTCTCGGTTATGCGGACTTTGAGGAGTTTGGATTGTCGCAAGGAACGGGAGAGCAGCAGAGCCAGATGGTTATTGGCAAGGAAATATCATGCGATGATCTTTATGAGGGACAGATGCTCAAACTTTCCTGGCTGCCCGACAGAACCTGCATCATCAGGTATCAGGGAAACGGTAGTTTCAAGGTGGTGTCATCCGAAAATACCAGATTGTCGAAAGATGATACCTTCGAGTGCCGCCATTTCATCAATCATGAGCCTGCTTATCTCCATGCTTGGAAACATGGAGATGATGAACCGGTTACTTACGCTATAGGTAAGAAGAACGGCATCATCGTGGAGCATTATCTGGAAGATTGAAATCTCGATAAGGTAGGCTTCACATATCTCTCAGAGGTATAAGAGGACAGCTCGTAGATGATGTCTGCCTTCTTGCTGCCGACGATGTCTTTAGAGAATGTCTGCGGATAAGTGGTCGTGATGAAATCATTGCTCTTATCTATAAACCGATAGAATGCCTCGCTCTTTCTTTCTATAGAACGGATGGTGTCTATGCTAGATTCCTTCCACATCTTGTCGATTGCTTTTTGGCCTTTTGATATGAGTTCGGCAGTTTGCGACTGGGATGCAGAAGATGGCTCAGCAGCTGCTGGTTGCTGGGAATGTTTGCTTTCTGAAAGTGGGGCTGCATCACCGGCTTGCTGGCGGATGACTGTATCCTTCTTGGTTTCGGTATGCTCAGGAGTTGTGCTAATGCTCTTTTCCTGCTGATGCAATAAAGGGTAACAGATGAAACCTAATAAGATGATGCAAGCCAAAACAGCGATTGCGATACGCTTGATACCGGATAGATGCCTGTTTCTGTGAGCTATGAAATCGGCTTTGAGTTCGTCAACATTGGCATATCGTTGGGTTATGGGTGCCTTACATCGCTTGATGATAGCAGTATAGGGCTTGCCTGGAAGTATCTTTTCTAGGATGCAACCGATGCTGAAGATGTCGTTGCGAATGTCTGCCTGTTGGGATACAATCTGTTCAGGTGAGATGTAGCCCGGTGTGCCGGCTGGCTGTTTGAGGATGGCAAAGTCATCGGTATCTGAAAGTCCGAAATCGATGAGTTTTACATGATTGCCATTATGGGTAATCATGATGTTGGAAGGCTTAAGGTCTCTGTGTACTATCTGCTTGGCATGGATGTAATGCACAGCATCAAGTAGCTGGAGGAAGATTCCTTCTCCCTCAGTCTTCCTACCGCTCCAGTGTTCCAGCGTGATACCATCTATCCATTCCATCACGATACAGGTGCCCATTTCCGGTATATCTTCCATACTGTAGGCTGATACGATGTTGGGATGCTGCAGGGATATAAGGATATCGAACTCTTTGTGCAGCAGGTTCTTGTAGTTTTCGTCTTGGCGGTATGGCTCCTTCAGCCCCTTGAGCACCCACCATCTGCCATAGCGCTTTGCCTTGCAAAGAATGTTGAATCCTTTGCAAGGTATAGGAGTAAAGTCTGAAAATTGTTCAGACCTTCTGCTTTCTTCTATGATAATTCCAGAATATGAATCCATGTTACTCAGACTGGGTTGATAATTCGGTTGCAAAATTAACTAAATAGAGATACCCATCCCACATAAGCGGGATGGATATGAGTATACATATTGGGCAGACAACTGGAACTGTCATTCTTGTGTACTGCGAATTGTCCAGATTCTCAGTCCGAACTAAGCGCAGTTGCTACCTCATTATGTCTGCCGCCATTACTAACGGCATTGCAAATATAGGCATTTTAAAAGAAATTTTCAAGCAGAAACGAAACTTTTAGTATTCTTTAAACTTTGACGATTTGTTCAAACTCATTCCTCCCCGAGCTTATACCTTATTTTGTATAGGAACTGGTTGTCGCAAATCCACTCTCTTTTTAATGCCTGGCTGGTTGGCTATCAAATCACATCAAAGCGGTCTTTGCCATGGTTGTGCGGGATGGGACCGCCTGGGGATAGCTTGCTATGGGGACGCCTTACTATAGCTTGCTGATTGGAACCGCTGAGTATCTCTGAATCACAATGCAAAGATACGAAATCGGTGAAGGGGCAACTCACAGTTGCTCATACTTGCTCACAGTTGCTCATACTTTTTCATAGATTCTCTTTGCTCTGGTGTTTGTAAGCCCTTTTACATGCCTTGCTTGGTATCACTTCTAAATGCCAGGCTTGTTTGATTTTTAAGGGCTTTATGATTGGATTGCGGTTCGTAAGCCAGGGGATTACGGGGCGTAAGTGACTGACTTTTGCGTCGTAAGTGACTGACTTTTGCACCGTAAGTCTTTGACTTTTGATTCGGAAGTAACCTGCTTCTGGATGACAGGGTGACACTTATGACAGTGATTTCTGAAGATTTACTCTCGCGCGGGCAGGCAGGAAAAATCAAGCCGAAAGTTCCTGCCTGCCCGCGTGCGAGGCGAAAAGTTGAAAAACTAGTGTCATCGTGTCATAGTGTCACCGTGAACAGAGCAGAAGATGTTTGGTATCGCTCTTTGGCTTCGGACACAAATTCCCCTGTCTCCGCCTCCGTTGGCTTTCGGAAGTAGAGATCCACAAATTACTGTTTTTGTCGTGGCGCCTCCAAAGTGGTAATCTTTTGCAAAGATAGAAAAAATAAAATAAATGAGAGTTCCCACTATGGGAACTCGTAATAATATTTATTGATTTTTAGAATCTTTTAAATGATAAAGGCTGGAATTTATACAAGATTCTAGCAAGTTGCAGAAGAAATTGGGGTGGTATAGTGCCCCCATCTGTCTTCTATGGTTCTTATGCCTCCTTCGATGAAAATCCCCAACCTGCTATGGGAAAGCTGGTTGGGGAAATTATGATAGATTTTGCTTTCGTCAGAAAATATCCGATTGTGAATTACAAGGGATACTCCTCGAAAGCGTAGAGTACAGTGCTTAAATAACGCTCGCCAGTATCTGGCAAGAGGGCAACAATCTTCTTGCCCTTGTTCTCTGGGCGCTTCGCAATCTCGGTGGCTGCAAAGGCGGCGGCACCTGATGAGATTCCTACCAAGAGGCCCTCGGTCTGAGCCAGGTCACGACCTGCCTTGATGGCATCATCGTTCTGAATATCCAATACCTCATCGACGAATTCTGAAGAGTAAGTCTTTGGAATGAATCCGGCACCGATGCCCTGAATCTTGTGAGGACCGCTCTGTCCGCCGTTCAATACAGGCGATGTGGCAGGCTCTACGGCAATCACCTTCACGTTAGGATTCTGCTCCTTCAGATACTTGGCGATACCCG
>NZ_CDRSSE010000047.1:0-29985 GCF_977051555.1 Segatella sp. | reverse complement strand
AACAAGAAAAGTAAAGTTTCTATACAATATAATAAGATTCCCTTTGTGAAGAAAGACTACGATTCAACTAGAATATACAGAAACACACAAAAAAAAGGGTGCGTCACAGACTTATGACACACCCTCATTTTTTATTTTACAGAACTTTAGCAAGTTATTTCTGTTTTATATCAAACTGATAAGATCCAGAGGCGAGCTCCAAATGATGGAGTTCCTTATCCGCACTTACGTATCTGACTCCCGATGCCTTTTTCAACGGCTTACCATTCTCTGAAATGAAAGAGACGGCAGGGGCAGGCAAGTAGAGAGAAGCAGTCGTATTGGCAGGAACCGTAAACTCATAACGGATACCGGAATCAGTATATTGCCAACGGCTGCTGATTCTGCCATACATTGAATCATAATAACCCTCAGCATGAGTAATGCCACGCGTAGGGTCAACCTCCGGCTTCAGGATGAAATGCTTGAAACCAGGCGATTTCTCATCACGGCAGATACCGAGAGAGTAATTGTACATCCACGATGCCACGGCTCCAAAAGAATAGTGATTGAACGAATTCATACTGTTGTTCTCACCAAATCCATCCTTTACCGTATAAGAGTTCAAACGCTCCCAAATCGTAGTGGCTCCATTCTTTACAGGATAAAGCCAGGAAGGATAACCCTCATACTGCAGCAAGCGGTAAGCCTCCTCGGTCATACCATTATCCGAAAGTGCCTTACTGATCCAAGCGGTACCGATAAAACCCGTCAGGAGCGAATAAGCTGGATAACCGACCATCGGAATCTTGATGGCTGCAGCGAGATGAGCCGCCATCTTCTTCTGCAAGCCACCATCTACCACATGGAATGCCAAAGGAAGAGCATAAGATGTCTGGGTATCAATCAACTGTCCCTTGCGCTCAGCATCATACCACGAACAGATGGTCTTACCTGTAGCCTCATCAACGAATGTTTTCCTGAAGAATGCCCTGCGCTCGTTCGCCAACCTGGTCAGCCATGCCGCATCCTCAGTCTTGCCCAAAGCCTTTGCCATCTGAGAAAGAATATCCAGATCGAATATGAAATAACATTCCCATACGAGCGACTTATCATCTTTTTCATAAGACGGACTGAGCCAATCGCCCAAATCGCCCCACTGATGATGCTGTACGATAAGTCCTGTTTTCTTATCCACATACTCATCCAGCACAAACTGGATATAGCGCTTCATCGATGCGTAATGTTCAGCCAGCATAGCCTTGTCGCCATATTGCTGGTAGAGTTCCCAAGGCAAGGTTACACCGGCACTACCCCATAGCAAGCCACCGAAACCACAATTGGTTGGAGCCACATCAGGATACTGTCCCTTAGCACTCTGCAAATCACGGACAGAGATAAGATAGCGGCGCAAGAACTGGGAAGCATCGGTAATATATGTAGCAGAACGCCCGAATACGGAAATATCACCCATCCAGCCCAAACGTTCATTACGCTGAGGACAATCGGTAGGAACAGACATGAAATTAGAACGCGTAGACCATACCGAATTGAGCCACAAGCGGTTGATATCAGAACGGGAGGTAGAATATTGCGAAGCCTGCTCATTCATCGAACTCACTACGATCGCCTTTACCTGGTCTGGTGCTACCGGAGCATCAACACCCGTAATCTCGAGATATCTGAAACCATGAAGGGTATATCTAGGCGAGAAAGTCTCTTCACCTCCCCTGGCAATATAAACATCCTGCGAAGTTGCCACACGCAGATTCTCGGTCATGATCATGCCTACATGATCCTGATAGGCTGGCAAATCAGGATATTTGATTTCGGCTGTACGGATCTTTACTTCTGTTCCAGGTTTCAAACCTGAGAAATGTACCAGAGGAACACCCGCCATATTCTGTCCGAGATCATAGACATAAACACCCTTGCGCGGTTCTACACAATTGAGAGCCGTCAGGGTATCAACAGGCATGATAGCCTCAGCCATATCCGGGAGAAGCTGGAAATCCTCAGAAGTTTTGAAATCAGATTCCTTCACTTCTACCGCAGTCTGCCAATTTCTGTCATCAAAATGAGGCATCGCCCATCCTTTGCAGTCTTGTTCCTTGCGTGCATCATACACCTCACCCATAAAGAAACTGCCATATCTTACAGCGCCATCATCATAGCTTTTCCAGGTAGCAGGATCGGTAACGATGGTTTGCTGCGAACCATCCTCGTAGGTTATCTGCAACTTTGCCATTAACGACTGCCTGTCGCCATAGAAATTCCAATTTCCGGTTACATAGGTGGCACCACCACTCCACCATCCTTCGGAAAGGACGGCTCCGATAGCATGCTCACCCGACTGCTGAAGCAAAGAAGTTACATCGAAGGTCTGGTAAGTATGAGTATGGTTATACTCTGTAGTACCAGGGTTGAAATAAGCTTTACTTACTGCCTTACCATCTATATAGATGTCGTAGATTCCGCGGGCTGTAGCATAAAGACGGGCTTTTCTTACTTTTTTGCCAGAGGTAACGAACTCTGTACGAAGCATAGGTGCAGTATTCTCCTTAAAGGCAAAGATGCCAAGTGCACCCTCTTTCTTGCCATCTACAGAGAGTTGGTTGGCAGAGAACTGGCTGACTGAGAGCTGGCTGGCAGAGAGTTGCTGTAAAGGAGCAGCTACCACATTCTGAGGCGATTTAAAGTTTCTTACTTCAATATGGCTGAAAGTAGCCTTCTGACCTTTAGCCACGTAATATCCCCAATCGGCAAGCATCGGATAGGCAATATAGTTATTACCCTGTTCTCCGGTAGGATTCAGAATCAGACTACCTACAGAATGCTGTTTGCCATCAGTATCGATTTCTACCTTATCGCCAACAATTTCCTTTCCATCCAGGAAGAGAGTAGCCGCACCGGTATCCATCGAAATATCTATCTGATGGGCAGCATACTGATTCTGCCTGTTGATAACCGCAGCAGGAATATCATAGGAAACCAAAGGTGCGGCATCCGTCTCGCCAACCTTGTAGCCCCGACGATAGAAATTGATACGGGCAGGCTTCGACTTTCTGAGAGGCGCAATATCAAGTTCTACGCGGATATAAGAAGAATCCTTCGCATTGGATACCCCTAAGAGATTCTTATTGCGATCCATCAGTCGGGGGTCGTTGGCACCGAAGATGAAGGAAGCTGCCGTTGACTTCGATTTCTTATCGAGTTGCAGTTCGTAATGAAGTCGGAAGGTTGGGAAATAAGGGGCATAGAACATCACGGGAGCATTGCCTCTTCCTATCCATTTAGCACCTTCCCAAGCCAGATATGTTCCATTTCCGGCTGTCGTGATAGGATGGTTATAATCTGTACCCAGCACCAAGGCTGTTTCAAAAGCAGAAGAAGCCTGCAGTTCTTCGTTTTTCTGATTCCAGACTGTAAGATGCCACTGGTAGCGGGTAGAAGGGCGAAGCGATTCGCCAGCATACTCAATGCCTAGCGATTCGGTACTTTTCACCTTACCCGTATTCCAGACTTCCTTACCCGTTTCATCAATAACAGATATCCGGTATGCACTCTGCTGGTTTCCCCGACTTTTATCATCAACCTCCATCTGCCAGGCAAACCGAGGATGCATGACACCTACTGCCAGTGGAGTATTCCGATATTCCACTTTCAGATTCTTCAGCCATGTAGCTGCATGTAATCCAGATGGCAGCATCATACTGGCCATCCATATTCCGATAAATTTCATACGCTTTTTACTTTGAACCTTGAACTTTCTAATTAGCAAAGACAGCTGTTTTTATTTTTCACTTCATCCCTACTCCTTTATCTTTCCTGCCTTCTTCACAATTTCATCAGCCACCTGCGGACCATTATTCTGCCAGACATTATTAGGACCGCAGGCGTTTTTCAGGAATTTCTCTTCTGGCGTCCAGTTATCTTTCAGGAGAATATTAGAAGAGCCCTCATCAGTATAGAGATAGAAATAATGATGAGGATCGTGTACGTAGGAAGGATGGAAGATATCCCGCACAACATTCTCTGAAATAACCGTGTTAGGCTGGTTGCCAAGTGTGTAGATGCCAGCGCAATCGTACATGTGGGCAGCATAGCGCTCGATAAGATTGGCATGAATGCGATTATCATGCATCACAACCAAATCGCGGTTCCACCCCCATCCCATACTGATAGCCGAATAACTGACATCATGAATATAATTATGTTCGATATTCATGCGGCTGACGTAACCCAAAGCAATGGCACAGGTACCCCACTCCTCGTTTGTAACATCAGAGAACTCGCAGTTCCTGACATGCAGTCCGCTACACACCTCACGCAAATCCTGCGGACGATAAGGCAGATGCGTCTCCAATCCGGCAGGCGAAAAACTGCCACATACCAATCCATTCATCGCTATATCTTCGAAGGTGCTGTTAAGTACTGCTCCATCCCGGCAACCCTCAACAAAATCGAGACCATCGCCCCCCAGATGTCCAAAAGAGCATGAATCGAAAACCGCTCTGCTTGCATAGCGCAATTCAACAGCAGCAGCGGGTCTGCCAAGCCAATCCTGATTATCTAGTTTATGGTTGTTCACACGGTCGATACTAGGGCGCAGTTTGTAACCTTCGGTAATGAACATTCCCGCCTGCAAAGGTACATGTCCCTTGTAAGAAGGGCGGTTCCATGTTGTAACTTCAAAGTTTACATTTCTGAAAGTAACAGCATCCACCATCCTTTCTCTGGTTCCCTCGAATTTTACCAACGTTTCCAAAGCCGGCGCCGCAACATCCATACGCTCCCCTTTCCTAGGCATATAATACAGTTTATGCGTACGGATATCATGATACCATTCACCCGGTTTATCCAGAAGAGGCAGCGCATTCGAGATAAAAAAAGGTGAATTGTGCTCACAATTATACATAGGTGAAGGCCAAGGACGTTCAAACTGAATCTTAGCCTCGGGATTGTGGAAAGATACGGCTGCAGAATCGCCCTGAATACGGATGTTTCTGATGCGCAGATAGCTTACCTCCCACATCTGATGCAGCGTCATCTCTGCATATCTTGCATCTGGTCGGATGATGCTGTTACCCGCCTTATCCTTAGCACCCGTCAGAAGCTGACGAACAGCAGAAGCCGGAACCCAGATGATGCGTTTCTTCTTGTCTACCCATCTGATGCGAGGCATCTGATTGAAATCACTCACGCTACGTGCCCTATCAGCCCGCGAGTGATTCACCCAGAGATGTCGGAAATCCATAGGACATCCATTGAAATCAGGCATATCAGCCACCCAATATCTGCCCTGTTTCTTCCATCCGGTAACCGGTACGGCTCCTGTAAGTACCGTACCTGCCGAATGCTTTACCGAAGGCGTTCCCTCAAAACAGAGATGACTGTCTTCCGGACGGAGCACAAGAGGTTCATAGAGTCGGTATTGACCTGCCTGCATTTTAACTACTACCGAATCTGCCTGTCCCAATCTTCTCATCTCGCGAGCCTTGCGGACCGCATCAGCGAGAGAAGAATCGGGTGATACTTGAACATAGCCTATCTTCTTATTTTCAGCAGAGAGAGCGAGGCTAAAGCCCAGCATTCCCAGCAATAGGATTCTTCTTAATTTCATAACTAAAAAAAAATTATTTTCTAACTGAAAGCCAAACCGACATTTCTACATCACTACCCCGATTATCCCAGGCATAATAAGGAATGAGCGTAATATTTACTTTTTTCTGGGCAGGAGCAAGTGTACGGTAAAGCTGGTTTTTCTGCCAGGAAGCTGCAGTTCCCTTTTCAGCAAGCAGCGCCTCACCCTGGAGCGCAACAAACTCGTGACCGTCGATTGTCTTCTTTACTTCAGTCCATTGGATATCAGCAGGAATCACGATGTCATTCACGCTTACCCTACCATACTTATCTTTGCAGGAAGCAGGAACAGAAGAAGCATCGATATCCACATTTTCCAAACAATAGACAATAGGTCCGCGCATCACGGCTATCTGGTTCTTATTCTCTTCAACCAAAGGGTTAGCCTCCACCAGACGAGGTTTCATATCAAATGTTCGTTCTACGAGGGTTCCCTTCTTCCAACCAGTCTGTCTGCCTTTTGAATCAGTAGCAGAAATCGCCTCATATCTACCCTCTCCCGGTACACGGAGCATCAAGGTTCTGATATTCTTAGCCTTGTTGATACGAATGGAAATCTTGCCATCATAAGGATAACCTGAAGTCATCTCCATATCAACATCCTTTGTTTTCAGATGATTATCACCATACATGTTCACCCACAAAGTATCCCCTTTCACGGCATAAACATACTCCTGCGCTTCGCAAAGTGCACGAAGGGTGTTAGGTGGACAGCAGAAGCAACTGATATACTTCTGGCGGGTTTTCGGCCAGCGCATCACATAAGGGAAATCGCCCGTACGGCGCAGGGCTTGAGTATAGAAATATCGGGTACCATCGAGCGAAATGCCCGGCAAGACTCCATTCAGAAGTTCGTTTTCTACCATATCCATATAGCGGGCATCAGCTGTGGTTTCGAGCATACGCCAGGATAAGAAGATATTACCAATCTGCGCACAGGTTTCATTATGCGAAGTCTCGTTTGGCAACTGATATGCTCTGCCGTATGCCTGATGAATCTGCTGAATGCTTGGCTGATCGTAACTGGTTCCATCAGGTGATACACCATCATAGAGGGCACCACATCCACCTGTGATATAAATCTTGCGATAGGTGATATCATCCCAGATACGGGACAGATTCTTCATGAGTTGCTTCTCGCCGGTTTCGGCATAGAGATCAGCTACACCCGCATAGAGATAGTTGGCTCTCACCGCATGCCCCATCGCCTCATATTGCTCACGGAAAGGATGGCGATCCTGATTGTGATCTTCACCATTCTTCACTTCATCACGAATGGCAATCAATCCCTCTGCCAGTTCCAGATAACGCTTGTCGCCGGTAGCACGGTACATCTCTGAAGCTGCCATATAATGAGAAGGACAGATTGCATTGCGCGCCAACTCATCGCGCTGGTTCTTCAGGAAATCATAGAGAAAATCGGCTGCCTTGAGTGCACAGTTGAAGAGTGTCTTCTTGCCTGTGGCACGCCAATGTACGATACCGGCAGTCATCAGATGTCCCAGATTATAGGTTTCGAAGTTGAGACGGCTGGCAAAGGCTCCTTTCTCATCTTTTCCTCCTACCGTGATACCGATTTCGGCTTCATCTTTCCGGTCTTTGAGAGCATGCGTATCGATGCCCTTATGGCGCTCATCTATCACCACCGGGGTATGGATATAACCATCGGCACGCTGTGCCTTAGCTACTTCGGCAATAAAGCAATCCATCAGGGCATCTAGTTTCTGATCATGGGTTACTGCATAAACCGAAGCGCATGCCTCAAGCCATTTATACATATCGCCATCATGAAAAGGAGGTCCCCAATGTTCGCCTTCAGCATCGCCCGCCGCAATCTCGAAATTACGGAAACCGTGCGATACCTCGGGTGTATCCCAGGTTTTCCACATATCCCAAAGCGAGGTTTCAGAGAAGACCTTGAATCGGTCACCCCAAAAACCGCCTGTCCAACGGGTACTTCCTAAAGGCATATTTACCATTCGGGCTTCCTTGCTGTGGCTCATATCTACCAGTCCATTGTGCTGTGCCATGATTGGGGAGGTAAAGGCCGAAAAAGCAAGAAGACCTGCCATCATCCACTTTCTGCTGTAGTTTGCTGTCATCATTATTGTTATTCGTTTAGTTTTTAATTTAGTTTTAAGACGAAAAAAGGGATGATTTTGTAATCACCCCTTTTTATTTATTATGTATTGTTTCTGCGGATTCATTACCGGCGATGAACAGCATTCTAATTGATGATAATACCGCCATTTGGCTGAATCACAACCTTTGCCTTACCATTCTTGCCTACTTTCAAGGTCTTCTTTACCGAAGTATAGAACTTCTCGCCCTGTTTCTTTGGCTGATCGGTAAGATATTCCACAGTCTTACCTGCGAACATAGGCAGATTGAGGGTCAGGGTGAGCGGCTTGTCTGTAGCATTCAAACCACCGACAAACCATTTGCCGTTATTGACAGCTGCACCTGAGCCATTTTCTTGTGACGCCTTGCGGGCTACTACCGCATACTTCGTAGGATAACCTGCGATAAACTTAACATCCTCCCATGCTGTCGGCAAGCCCTTCAACCAGTCCAACTCCCACTGAGGAACATCCTGCAGATTGTTAGGATAGAGACAAACACAGTTTACGCTGCTCTGGTTGGTGATAGCGGTTGCCATCTCAAAAACATCACTAGTATAACGCTGATGACGGCTCTTGTTATCTCTTGAAAGATATTTGTTCATCATCACACCACCCCAGTCGAAGCTGGCTACGGCATTTCTTGAGAAAGGATGCATCGTCATCTCGAAAGCCTCCTTCTTGGCATGATAATCCATGAAATATACATTTTCAGAAGCCAGTGCAGCCTCGCTGGAAACATAGTTAGGATACATGCGCTCCCAACCTCTAGGCATGGTACAGCCATGGAAGATTACCTCCAGACCGTAATCGTTGGCATCGCTCAGGATATCTTCATAGAGTTTCATCGTCTCCTGCTTGTCACCACCGAAGAAATCAACTTTGATTCCCACTACACCTATCTTCTTCATCCAAGCCATCTCCTTCTTACGGGCGATGGAATTGTTCATAATCTGACGAGGAGTCTGCGGAGCATCATTCTCGAAACCATTCGAATTATACCAGAGCATCAGACTAACCTGCTTACTCTTGGCATACTGAGCCAGTTTCTCAATCTTGTCACGACCGATGCGCTGGTCCCACCAGTTGTCTACGAGGATAGCCTCATAGCCCTGAGCCGCAGCAACATCAATCATCTTCACCTGATTATCATAGTTGATACTCTCATCCTGCCAGATCAGCCAGCTCCAGGTATAGCGTGAAGGCTTATACTGCTGAGTTGGTTCATACAGAGGTTCTACCACATCATAAGGGATGGTAGTTTCAACAATCGGAGCCAATGTGGTGCCAACGGTGATGGTGCGCCATGGTGTTTCGCCAGGCAAGGCAATACCGGCAAATTCAGAACCGAATCCATTGTTTTCACCCTTCTGAGGGAAAGCTACCATATATCCCTTCTCTGCATCATAATCAGAAAGTCGGCTGGCTGGATATGCACTCGACACACCTGTTTCGCTGACCAATGCCCAACCATCATTACCTACCTTGAAGAGACAAGGGAAGGTATAGCCCACACCAAACTGCGACTTCTTTGCCATCGGAGCATCAGGAGTATATTCTTCTTCGTAAGATGGTTTGGTTCGTTCCCAACCCGTCATCGGACCAATCTGAGGACAGAGGAAAGTGGTAGTCTGCTCTGGGAAATTGAAACCGCTCACCTCATTATATATAATCACCGACTTAGGATTATCCTTCTTCGGACGGATCATCTCATATTTGTAGGCAACATCATTGTTGCTTACATGGAGATGCAAGGTCATGGAATCCTTCTTGGCATTGAGGAATCCGATGGTAGCCTCATAAACATCCTTTTCAATGTGGCTTTTCTTGATACGGGTCATGTCGTAAGAAAGATGCTTCTCAGTTCCTTTCATCGCACCCATGGTAAGATGCTGGGAGAAATCGCCATAGTTGGCTACCAGTCCCAAGGCAGAAGGTTTAAGCATCTGCTTGCCATTCAACTCTACCGAATAGAAAGCCTTTCCGTCCACACATTCCACCTTAACCGCCAATCTGCCGTCAGGTGAACTTACTTCATAATTGTTAGCTTGTGCACAAACCGTGCCGAGCAACAAAATACTAGCAATACAAAATTTTTGCTTCATTTTCATTTTATTGTTAGGTTGAAATTATAATCTTCTCTGTGATGCAACAGCAGTATCGCCGGCATACTGTTCCATTCCTGCTCCATATACTGCTGCGTGCAACAAAACTGCATGCAAAGATAAGCTATTCCTGTGAAAAAGGGGTGTACTTTTTGTTCAAAAAAGCTATCTTTTTCGTAAAAGCTAACGAAAAAGAGACAAAAACGGGAAGAATCAATGGAAGGAGAAGCCCCAGGATGAGAAGAAATCAAAAAGCCCCGACATCACGTCGAGGCTTTTGAAGTTTTTGAATGTTTCAGCAGTTTGTGTTTTTTTTATGTAGTTATGATTTATTCGTTTTTGAAAATCAATTCCTTTTTCTGGGTGCAAAATTAAGACAAATATTGATATAAATCAAATAATTCTCGATTTATTTAGCAAAAAACCACGTAAACGTTTACAAATTTTGCGCACCAAAAAGACCGTTTGTGCGCTGTTGTGGCTAATATACAGCTGTGTATTTTGTGTCTTTTGAATATTTTCTGTCACATTAATAAAAAAGTTAAAATATTAACGCTATATTTTGTTTTCTCTGTATTTTACACTATCTTTGCACTATCTTTTCACATTATTATATATATAGAGAAAATAGATGAAAGAATTTGTAATATCAGAAGTCAAGGCGGAAACCGCTGTACTCGTGGGTCTGATTACCAAGACGCAGGACGAAGCCAAGACAAAAGAATATCTCGACGAGTTGGAATTTCTTGCCGATACTGCGGGGGCTATCACCGTGAAGCGATTCACGCAGAAGGTGGTTTCTCCTAACCAGACTACCTATGTGGGTAAGGGTAAACTCGAAGAAATTAAAGAATATATCAAAAACGAAGAGGAGGAAGATAGAGAAGTAGGTATGGTCATCTTTGATGATGAACTCTCTGCCAAACAGATCCGTAACATCGAACAGGAACTGCAGGTGAAGATTCTGGACCGCACCTCTCTCATCCTCGATATCTTCGCCATGCGTGCGCAAACTGCTGCGGCTAAAACCCAGGTAGAGTTGGCGCAATACCGTTATATGCTCCCTCGTCTGCAAAGACTCTGGACTCACCTAGAACGACAGGGTGGTGGTTCAGGTTCTGGTGGCGGTAAGGGATCTGTTGGTCTGCGTGGACCAGGTGAGACCCAGCTCGAGATGGACCGCCGTATCATCCTCGGCAGAATGAGTCTCCTCAAAGAGCGACTGGCAGAAATCGACAAGCAGAAGACTACACAGCGAAAGAACAGAGGCAGAATGGTGCGCGTGGCACTGGTGGGCTATACCAACGTAGGTAAATCAACCATCATGAATCTGCTCAGCAAGAGCGAGGTGTTTGCCGAGAACAAACTCTTTGCTACCCTCGACACCACCGTTCGCAAGGTAGTGGTAGACAACCTGCCGTTCCTCCTTGCCGATACCGTAGGATTCATCCGCAAATTGCCTACCGACCTGGTAGACTCTTTCAAGAGTACCCTTGACGAGACACGCGAGGCCGACCTTCTTCTGCACGTAGTAGACATCTCACATCCCGACTTCGAAGAGCAGATTCAGGTAGTAGAGAATACGCTCAAGGAACTGGATTGCGCCGATAAGCCATCGATGATTATCTTCAACAAGATAGACAACTACTCATGGGTAGAAAAAGAGGAAGACGACCTCACACCGATGGAGAAAGAGAACATCCCGCTGGAAGACCTGAAGAAGACCTGGATGGCAAAACTCAACGAGGACTGCCTCTTCATCTCGGCAAAGAACAAGGAGAACATCGACGAATTCCACGAGATACTCTACAAGAAAGTAAGAGAGTTGCACGTACAGAAGTATCCATACAACGACTTCCTGTACCAGGATTATGAGTAAGAACATAAACAACAAGTAAGTTATGAATGATTACAGACCTTTAACCACCGAGGAAATCGAGGTGCTTAAACATAACGACTGCTGGGCCGAAGACTGGACCTCAGTCAATGTATCAGAAGATTTCAAGCCCAACTTCATGCACCGCGTGATGCTCTATGGCGAAGTAAACATCGGAGCCTTCAACAAGAACGTGGAGGTGAGCCAGGGCTTCGTAAAGCATTCGGGCATCAACAACGCCACCTTGCGCAATGTAACCATAGGCGACGACTGTCTGATAGAAAACGTAGGCAATTTCATCAACAACTATACCATTGGCGATGATTGCTACATCTCAAACATCTCGACCATGGAAACTACCGAGGGAGCTACTTACGGCGAAGGAAATCTCGTGAGTGTACTCAATGAGGTGGGAGAAGGCAACGTAATCCTCTTCAGCGATCTGAACAGCCAGCTGGCAGCCTTCATGGTGAAGCATTTCCCTGACAAGGAGATGAAGGAGAAGATTCGCCAGCTCATCAAGACCGACATCGACAACAAGATGCCGGAGAGAGGTCAGATTGGCAACAATGTGAAGATTATCAATACCAAGGAGATTACCAACTGCGTAATCAATGATTACTGCGAAGTGAACGGTGCTTCCCGTCTGAGCGACTGTACGTTATTGGGCTCTGTTCATGGCAACGTATATATCGGCACGGGCGTTATTACAGAAAACAGCATCATCGCTGAAGGCACCAGCGTCATCAACAGCGTGAAGATACAGGATTGTTTCGTAGGCGAAGCCTGCCAGTTGGCTAACGGCTTTACCGCTTCAGCCTCCGTTTTCTTCGCCAACTCCTACATGAGCAATGGCGAGGCCTGTGCTGCCTTCTGCGGTCCTTTCACCGCTTCTCATCATAAGAGCAGTCTGCTTATCGGTGGCATGTTCTCCTTCTATAACGCCGGTTCTGCCACCAACTTCAGCAACCATGCCTACAAGATGGGACCTATGCACTGGGGCATTCTGGAGCGCGGTTCCAAGACAGCCAGCGGTGCTTATCTCCTGATGCCAGCCACTCTGGGTTCCTTCTCAGTATGCTTCGGCAAGCTGATGCATCACCCTAACACCCGCAACCTGCCTTTCGCCTACCTCATTGCAGATGGCGACAAGATGTTCCTCATACCGGGCAGAAACATCACCACCGTAGGTCTGTACCGCGACATCAAGAAATGGCCTAAGCGTGATCTCCGTGCTATGGAGAACCGCAAGAGCATCGTCAACTTCGACTGGCTTTCACCTTATTCTGTTGGCGAGATTCTGAAGGGTAAGAAGATTCTTGAAAACCTGCGCGAGGTTACGGGCGATAACGTTTCGCAGTATCTCTATCACGAATATATCATACCGGCTTCATCGCTCCACAAGGGCATCAAATATTATGATATCGCCCTCCGCATCTACATGGGTGCCGTATTAAAGCGTGTACTGAAGCGCGACCCTGCCATCACCCCTCCAGCCAGCCATGTCGGCGTGGGCGATTGGGATGACCTTTCAGGGCTCTTGCTCCCGGTTTCTGAAGAGGAACGCATCGTTAGGGATGTGAAGGAAGGAACCATCGGAAATATAGAACAGCTGCTCGACCGGTTTGAAGAAATCAATGCCAACTATCGCGACTACCAGTGGGCATGGACCTACCAGATGATCTGCGATTACTACGGCATCAGTGACATCACACTCGAAGATGCCAACCGCATACACGAAGATTATATCAAGGCACGCCGCTCATGGATAGCAGAAATCCGGAAGGATGCTGAGAAAGAGTTCGCCATGGGCGATGTGGAGGAAGAGGTTTTCCGCAACTTCGTCGACAGCCTCGACCAGGAAATAGAATACGAGAATTAATTAGACTTGAATATTTCAACAGTTTAAAATAACAAAAAACATTATGGCAAAAACTCCAGATTTTAAGTATGCTCCAATGTTCCAGATTGGAGAGGACAAGACAGAGTATCGCCTTATCTCTAAGGAAGGCGTAAGCACAGCAGAATTCGAGGGTAAGACTATCCTCAAGGTTTCTAAGGAAGCTCTTACTTTGCTGGCACAGCAGGGTTTCCACGACGTAGAGTTCAAACTCCGTCGTGAACACAACCTCCAGGTAGCTAAGATTCTCAGCGACCCAGAGGCTTCAGAGAACGACAAGTATGTAGCACTCCAGTTCCTCCGCAACGCAGAGACTGCCGTGAAGGGCATCCTCCCATTCTGCCAGGATACAGGTACTGCTATCATCCACGGCGAGAAGGGTCAGCGTGTATGGACTGACTTCGAGGACGAAGAGGCTTTGAGCCTGGGTGTATATAACACCTTTACACAGGACAACCTGCGTTACTCTCAGAACGCTCCTCTCAACATGTATGATGAGGTGAACACCCGCTGCAACCTGCCTGCTCAGATTGATATCGAGGCTACAGAGGGCGACGAGTACCGCTTCGTGATGGTAGCTAAGGGTGGTGGCTCTGCCAACAAGACTTACTTCTACCCTATGACCAAGGCTACTATCCAGAACGAGGGTACACTCCTCCCATTCCTCGTAGAGAAGATGAAGAGTCTGGGTACAGCTGCATGTCCTCCTTACCACATCGCCTTCGTTATCGGTGGTACTTCTGCTGAGAAGAACCTCCTCACCGTGAAGTTGGCTTCTATCAAGTACTACGATGAGTTGCCTACTACAGGTGATGAGACAGGTCGTGCTTTCCGTGACATCGACTTGGAGAACAAGCTTCTCGAAGAGGCTCACAAGATTGGCTTGGGTGCACAGTTCGGCGGTAAGTATCTCGCTCACGATATCCGCGTCATCCGTCTGCCACGTCATGGCGCCAGCTGCCCTATCGGTATGGGTGTTAGCTGCTCTGCCGACCGTAACATCAAAGCGAAAATCAATAAGGACGGTATCTGGTTGGAGAAGATGGATGAGAACCCAACAGAGTTGATTCCTGAGGAGCTCCGCAACCCAGGTGAGGGTACCAAGGGTATCGAGATTGACCTCGACAAGGGTATCGACGCCGTTCGTGCTGAGTTGAGCAAGTATCCTGTAAGCACCCGTGTTAACTTGAAGGGTACCATCATCGTAGCTCGTGACATCGCTCATGCTAAGCTCAAGGCTCGTCTGGATGCAGGTGAGGAGATGCCAGAGTACTTCAAGAACCACCCTATCCTCTATGCTGGTCCAGCCAAAACTCCAGAAGGTTATCCATGTGGCTCTATGGGACCTACCACAGCAAACCGTATGGACCCATACGTAGATGAGTTCCAGGATCACGGTGCTAGCCTTGTTATGATTGCCAAGGGTAACCGTGGCGATGTTGTTACTGAGGCTTGTAAGAAGCATGGTGGTTTCTACCTCGGTACTATCGGTGGTGTAGCTGCCGTTCTCTCTCAGAGTTCTATCAAGAGCATCGAGTGCGTAGAGTACCCTGAGCTCGGTATGGAGGCTATCTGGAAGATTACCGTAGAGGACTTCCCAGCATTCATCCTCGTAGATGACAAGGGCAACGACTTCTTCAAGCAGTTGAAGCCTTGGACTCCTTGCAAGGAATGCCAGAAGTAAATGATACTGAAATCATGATATGAAAAAAGCTCAGGGCAGATAGCCCTGAGCTTTCTTTTTATACTTACATCGGATAACCTTTTCTGTTTCCGAAACAGGAACATCCGTTTAAAGCAGCAGTTTATATGTCTTGCTTTGCATACCGGTTTCTACCCGCAACAGATATACGCCTTGTCTGATACCCTGTAAAGAGAGACGGACTGTTTTTCCATCCGTAGCAGATGCCTGTCTGAGCAGGTTTCCTCCCGCATTATACAGTTTAATCTTTCTCACGTCCTTGCCCGAAACCAGGAGATGTTGTCCCTCGCGACAGATATCGGTTTCGGCATCAGAGGTGGTAGCATTTTCTATTCCTGTAGCTGTATCCTGATAGAGGATTAGGATATCGCCCTTTCGCTTGAGATAATAAGAAGGTTCCTGTGGATTCTTCAGCTCCACATTCTTTCCTCCCATCTCGCCCATCACCCTGAACAGATAGGTATGACCGTCGGTCCAAGGCAGATTGCTCTTGCGCAGCCAGTAGCTGTAAAGCGGCACTTCGAAAGATGATGAGACGCTTACCTCATCGCTGATTCCATTTACCTCAATTTCTTCCTTTGTATCTACATCTTCAGAAATAAGGGAAACATGCCCCTCGTAACTGAGGTTTTCTGATGTACGCAGCGAAACACCCATCTTGAAGAGAGATACCTTCGATACATCGACGCTTCCGCCTTCCATCTTCTGGTGTGCATCATCAGCCAGAAAGACTTCAGCTTTTGCCATCAGCGGTTTCTCCTCTCCCTTTACCACCTCTATATAGGCTGCATCCTGATCGTGGATACCGTTGACCGGACAATTCTGGGTTTCGGCTTCATCCGAAGTAATCTCCAGTTTCACCTGATAATGTCCCGGAGCAAGCTGGGCAGGAACCGAAAGGAGAATCGGGATTTCGGTCTCGCTGAAACCATCTATTTCGGTCAGCTGGTCCACACGTGTATTCAACACTACCACCTGGTTCTCATCCAGCAGTTTCACTCTCAGGCAACAGTCGCGAGGCACACCATTGAGGTTCTTGATTGGGAAGAAGGCACGTACCTTGCTGCCCTGTTCTGCTTTTCCGTCAAGTCTTGGCTGCCCCATCAGTTGGAAGCGGACATCTTCCGAACAGATTTCAGAGATGCGGCCGGCACCATCTTTCAGTTCCACCCCGATAACAGGTGCTTTCTTTATCGGCAGGAAATCATCCCATGAACCATCCTCCTTCCGGGCTGCACATATAGCGATGATACGGTAATAACCGTTTTCAAGACCGGCAAGACTGAGACTGATTTTCTGAGTCTGATTGATGAGATAATCCGTTCCCATCCATCCCTCCTGCTCACCGCCATAAAGTCTTTCAGTAAAGCCTCCCTGCAGATGATCATCAGAATAAACCACCTGCTTGAGATTCCCCGCTTCATCATAAACAGCAACACCGATATCGCCCCTGAAAGGCTTGCCTCTGTTGACGAAGGAATTCATCTCGACAGTTACCGGCTGTGAAGGGTCGAATGACTTTCCTGACGCCTCTTTCAGACTGAGCGAACCACCCTCGTTGAACATCAGCTGCGGCGAAGTTTCCAGCAGTCCGCGCTCTATTTCGGGATATTTCCCGTTGTTGGGATGAGCCAAGATGGCGGTAATGGCACGGTTAAAGGCAAGCGGTTTGCCCTGAAACTCACTTCCGGTCTGCGAAACATTGAGATTGGTGAGCGAATAGTAGGCATCGCCCTGTCCCTCCCAACCGAAATTCATGTGGAAGAGACCGTTTTCATCGAAGCCATCCGTTACCCAGGCATGACCGGAAGCCGAACCGGCTGGTCTTCCTTCCAGATAAACCGGACATCCGTTGAGCAGTTCCTGTCTCAAGATTTCGGCAAACCGACCCGGTCCTTCTACTGCTTTCGTAACATAGGCTGCCGAATAATCGAAATGCTTCTGCAGCGCCTGATAGGCAAAGACTCCCTGGGTTCCACTTGCGCTGGGCGTATATTGCATGAAAGAAGCCACGCCCACATCGCTCATCAATAAGGCTACGGCATCATTCTGCACGGCGGTAGCCTGAACCGGATAGCGGTAGTCGGGCAACATGTTGGCCCAGTCGTAGTGCGACTGACTGAAATCCGCGCTCTTCTTAGCCTGGTAGTAGGTTACTACATATTCGTTGTTCCCCTGTCCCTGAGCCGGCCACTGATGATAATACATCATCTGAGCCACAGCCGTAGCCACACAGCCGCTGTAATCATATCCTGTTTTAGCATTAAACGGATACGACTGTCCCCATTTACTTTTCAGCATCGGCGCTACGGTTTTAGAATAAAGTCCGGTGCGGTTATTACTTTGAACCTTCACCTTTCCTTCTTTCAGCACCTCGAAAGTCTGTCGGTATCCCGAAAGCAGCAGTTTTACGCAGGGATTGGCATTCAGCGTATCGAGACAACCTTCTTTACTGTATCCCAGCACTTCTCCCATCTGGTCATCACCAGATACGATAACGAATCCCTGTCCGTGCGCATCATTATATATATAATAAGGTGTACCAGCCTTATTTTTCCTACCCTTCCCCTTTGCTTTCATACCGTCGTTTTGCGGCAGAGTAACATATCTCTTAGCAATCTCCGCCGCCTTCTGCCAGTTGATTTCCTCGGCATGAACAGTTTGAGAACAGGTCATCAGCAGGGCAACGAATCCCACAAATAGGTTCCCCATTTTCAGTCCCTTCCATTCTTTTCTTTCTTTTTTCTTTTTCATTTCTTCAGGTCTTAATATTTGATATTGAGTTAATTACGCCACCTTCTGGAAATATCAGATGAGCTACACTTTGCCATCATCCAGAAAGTTTTCTGCAAAAATACAACTTTTCTTTGAAAAAACAGCGATTTTCTCAAATATTCGTGTGTTTATAAAATAAAAGTTTCTTCCAATTTTCTTGCTTATTACGAATAAAAGTCTTAACTTTGCAGCAGACTTAGGAGAAAGCCGAATATCTCGGAACAAATAAGTGATAATATGGTATAGCGTATGAAACAGGTAGAAGAAAGATATATCAGCTTGCTGACCGACTTCGGTTTCAAGCGAATTTTCGAAGAAGCCGAGATTGCCAAGTTCACTCCGCAGGAGATGAGGGAGTATGAAGCTAGTAAAAAGGCATAACGCAATATGAGCCAGAAAGCCCTGGAGATAGCTAAGAAAAACGATGAAAACAGGTTATTTAGCTTTGCTTATCCATATCCTATCATTATGAGTATAGGGAAAATCCTATGCTATATTAGGGTTTATTCTATCCATATATCACAAAAAACATTTAATTTTGCAGCAGAAAATGATAATAATATAAAATTATGGAAAAAACAAAGAGATGCCCTTATTGTGGCGAAGAAATTCTCGCAATTGCGAAGAAATGCAAACATTGTGGGGAATGGTTAGATGAAACTCATCCCTTAAAGGAAACAAAAAACTGTCCTGCCTGTGGAGAATCTATTGCTGCAGATGCAAAGGTATGTCCTATATGCGATGAACCTACATATGCTTTGGATGAAACAGAAACTCTTTCAGATACTTCTAACCCAAAAGAAACAACTGTTGTTAATGACGGACACTTTCTTTACTGTAAAACATGCAAGGAAAAGATCAGTTCGAGCGCCCAGATATGCCCTAATTGTGGGGATACAGATCCTTTTTACTTTGTTGATATAACCAACAACCGCAAGAAAGTAGGTCTTGGCTGTGCTACCATAGGTATTTTAGCCATTGTCATGACATTTATATTCAGAGCTTTTGGGTCTAAACATGGAATATTAACTTGGAGTTCTGCAGAATTTTGGATCTTTGTATTAGTTATATTGGGCATTTTGGGGTTACAAAAATACTTCTCGTATACCAATATGAAAGAACATAGAGATGAAATGGATAAGATTTTCCAATCGAAGAATGACTCCCAGGCTCTTGAAATTTGGAAGAAGGAATTAGAAGAGAAAAATAATAATTAAACTCATTAAAAAATTATATGAAAAGAATTATTTTGTGTATATCTATGTTGTTCATGGTTATGGTATTTACGCATGCACAAGAGAAAGCTAACGTATTAGTTGAGAAGTTTACTGCTGAAGGCGGTTATACAGACAGCGATGTACGAACTTTAAGGGAAAATGTTATTAGAGCATTAGTCAAGACTATGCGAGTTAACGTTTTAGATTCAGAAAACAGTAAAGCCACTGACAAGCAGTATACTTTAGTTAAAGGTCATCTTCAAAAACCAGCCGTATCTAGCCAAACAGTAGAAGATAAAGGAGAAAGATTTACGCTGACAGAAGTAAACCTAAACTATGTAATTACCATGATTAAGCCGAATTCAAAGGAATCTTCTACTTCGTTTATGTTCACAACAAGAGGTAATAGCATGAGTGGCGAGGCTGATGCGATTGCTGATGCATGTAAGATGGTAAAGTTAAGCATGACCAAGATGATGGAAAAGGTGTTTCCTGTGGTTGGAAAGATTGTATTAATTGACAATGCTAAAGATGATAAAGCTCTGACCGTCTATATTAATCTGGGAGCATCAAACGGAATTAAAAAGGGACAGAAGTTTGATGTTGACATCATGAAAGACGTAGCAGGAGAGCAAGTAGCCAAAAATATTGGAACATTGACCGCAACAGAAGTTTCTGATACAAAAACTCTTTGTAAAGTCAATAGTGGCGAGGTTGACATTTTCTCATCTGTAAATTCCAGTGTAGATATGGTTGTCAAAACCCGTGAGAAAAAGGGACTTTTAAAAGGATTAGGCGATGTTATGGGAAATGTATATGGTGGTAGCGGATTCATTGCAGACTATGGTATGCAAGTAGAAAAATCTACAGAGAATACAATTTCGGCTGCTTCAGTAACTGGTAATGTTGGAACAGCAGCATCAAGTCAAAAGCCCGGTTCAACAAGTAAGTTCAGCTACTATGATTTTATTTCCGGACCTAATGGGCGTAAATACATCGAACCAATTCTTGATTGGTCTGCAAACAAAGCTACTATCACAGCTTATATGAAGGAAGCAGGCTATGTGAAGAGCGATGAAGACATGTTGGCTTTTGCCAGCGATGATGATGATGACCCTCATAGTCCATCCATCATGTATATGATAATGAATGGTCAGTACTTTAGTGCTACATCTATGCTTATGCAAGTTAAAAAAGAAAGCGTTTTAACATGGATGAAGCAGCATTACATCTATAAGGGGAAAAACAATGGAGGCCTTGCCGATTTGCATAATTTTATTTCTAAAGATAAAAAAACAAGTATTATGGTCAGTTTTATGAATCTGAATGAATCAGAGTATTCAACTGTCACCATAGCATACCAAAAAGAATTCTAATTAATTGAGCTGAAGATAGTGCCGATAGGGTTTATCCTGTTCGGCACTTTATTTTTATAAAAAGAAACAGAATATTTTGCCCGTATCCTTGCGTAATAAAAATAACTTTTCTTTACTGCTATAAAAATGCAAGAAATAGCCCCAAAAAACAGCATGATTATTTGGAAAAACCAATATTTATTCTTATCTTTGCAACCTATTTTTCATAGTAAGTATTTTAACAGTAAAAACTCAAAATGATGAAGCAGAAAAAACATCGAAAGATTCCGGCACTGGCTGCTGGAACCACACTCGTTGCAGCGATGACCTTGATGGCATCCTGCTCCACCGATTATGAAGACCAGATCGTGTACAACGACATTGTGAAACCGTTCCAGGAGGACTTCAAAAAGGATACGGTGGTATTCGAAAAGTTGCCGGCAGAACAGGCTAAACACATCCTGAATCTATCTGACCCATCAACTGAAATCGTAAACAAACCGGATTACACCTTCCAGACTGACAACCTCATCAGTGTCAGGAAATCTACTGAGGATGAATCGCTCGTCATCACCAGCTGGTCGGCTAAGCCCGTCTCCAACGTAACACTTGAGATGTATATCCCGGAAGTGGATGAATACATCCCTGTGGCGTTCATCGAATCCATTCCCGCCTTCTCCCGCTTCTCGTTCAAGCCATCCTTCATTGGCAGACGAAATGTATGGAAAAAGAAAAACGGAAACTTCGTGAGTTTCACCTGCCCGTATCTCGACCTCAACAGGATGAAGACACGTCTTGTGAGCGACGATGAGCACTTCAAGATGCTCCAGAAGATTGACGCCAGATGGACCTGCAGTTTCTCCAACTACGGATGGACTCCAGAGGTAGGCGAATCACACAATTTCCGTGAGATGAAGCCTATCTACGCCCGCGAATGGGTGGTGATTGTCACCAACTATACCTATATGATGACCACTCCGGAATATAAGTATGTGATGGCAAACTTCAAGAAGGTGATGGGCGGCGATCTCTACGACAACAATAAAGTAACGTTCACTGCCGAGAAATACCAGAGCGAAATGGAAAGATTCAAGGCACAGAAAAACTTCGTGCTCGGACAGTCTAGCCCGGCATACGGCGGACTGGGCGGCGGCTACATCTGGACCGTTACCGACTGGAACTTCTATGGCCATTATGGTTCGTTCAGCGGATGGGAAGCAATCACCCACGAGCACATGCACTGCATGGACTATAGCCACGACAGCAACATGACGTATCCAGCCAAAACACCGGAAGGTGTCAATGTGGGATGGCCGGAATTTATCTGGCAGCTGCACTTGTGGCTGAGCCATAAGGGCGATCTCCCTTATACCGACCGCAATCTGCTGGGCTTCCACAAAGAGGAGAATGCAAAGTATCGCGACTGCGGTATCAATGACATCTTCAAGGATGATGCCAAACTGCAGAAGACCATAGAGGATTTTTACAAAAAGAGCCGACTGGTGAAATATTTCACCGAGAACCCGATCAATGATCATGCAAAATAAAGGAGGAAACGATATGAGAAAAAATATTATCATGATAGGAGCAGGAATGATGCTGGCTTTGGCTTCCTGCGATAAGACAGAAATACGTGAGTTGATGGAAGACAGAGTGATACCGCAACCGGTAGATACCATCAAGGTGGCAGACCATTTCTATCTGGACGGATATCTTTCCCGCACAGCCGAAGATTTAGGTGGCAGACCGCTGGATGCAGCCAACCTCTTTCACGATGGCGAAGAGCTGTATGTGGCGAATTTTGCAGGCAAGTGTGTCGATGTCTTCGATGCCGAAACATTAAAATTCAAACGCAGTATGAGCAACGGCGACCGTACGCTGGCACGCGATGTTTATGCCGAGGGCAACCATCTCTTTGTGGCTGCCGGCGAAAATCAGGAGGTACAGATCTTCGACAGGAAAACGGGCAAATATCTCAGCCGCCTGGGCACAGGTTCCTGGCCAGCCAGCATGATTTCTAAGGTGGGATGCGTTTGCGCAACCCCTCGTCTTGTTTTCGTGCGCGACTCAAAGTATACCAACATCCGAGTCTTCGACCGCGAGGCGCTGAACCTGGAGGCAGCAAACAACAATACGGTATTTGCCAAACTCAGTACGGGTGGCGATTTCATAGGCAGCAAGGATGAGCCGCTGGGAGGATCCTACGATATGGAGGTAATTGGCGATTCGCTCTATGCCTTCATCCCTAGTACGGGAACCATCTATTCGTGGAAAGTAGAAGACATCATCCAGCACAAGGATTATGCCCCGCTCAAGGTATCCCGCTCCCAGAACTTCAAGCTCCGTTCCATTTCTAAGACCGATGACAAGGACAAGTTCTTCGTATCAATGTTGAAAGACGGCAAGATACAGTTGGCAGAATATACCCTCGCCGACTTCCAGGCGAGAAACTTTGCCAATCCTCTGCGCTGTTTCACCGCCGATGACCGCGTCCTCCTTCCTTCGCAGACCATCATAGCCTACCAGAAGGAGAAACTGATACTCACCAATGGTGCAAAGTTAGACCGCTGGGATATCCGCAACAATCCGGCATACGAAATCAAGCCAAGACAGAAATAATCGTAGCGTTGCCTGATTTTTAAAATAAATTCCCCCATCCTGCCTTCATTAGCTGGATGGGGGATTTCTGTTATTAATGATAGTCTTGTTCAAAACGGATAAAGACACCGGCCTTGTTGTAATAGAGTTCGTAACCAGGGATATCGATTTCATATCCACCTAACTCTTTCTCTATCTTGTAAGGCTTCAGATTAGGATATCGCTTCGCTATATCCGCTGCAATGTTGGCTGGAATGATACCATCAGGCATCACAGAGAACTTGCAGTTTACCGAAGTCCACTCGCCCTTCGCATCAAACTCCAGCTGGGTGCCGTCGCTGAGCAATACATCATATTCCCATCGGCCATTGTCCTTTTCCTTCTCCGCATGACTCACGGCAACCTCGGCAAAATGCTTCTTTACAAACTGCTGTGCATGCACTGGCAAATCAGTAAAACTGATTATTCTTTCCTCGCTGCTGTGGCAAGATACTGATATCATAGCCAATACCATCGAAAAAAATGCCGTCAAAAACTTTCTTTTCATGTTGTCTAATTTTAAAAATTATTGAATCAATTACCTGTTAGTTTGTCAATTATTATTTGCTCACTACCACCTTCTTTCCATTCCGGATATAGATGCCCGACTGGGTAACTTTGGTAAGTTTGCGGCCATCCAACCCGTATATTGCATCAGAATAAGATGAAGCAGCAGCGCTGCCTGTGCCCTGCGATAGAGTTGGCTTCGTGATGCCTGTAGTCGGCGACTTGCGGTAGAGCGTAATGCGGCGGCGCAACGTATTGGCATTCCAGCGGTCCAGCCACATGCCGTCACGCTCTATGTCTACATGTATCTCGTAGGTGCCCTCTGCCAACTCAGAAAGATTCACGGTATGGCGGGTAGAACCCGAAAGATCCGTATCATTGTTGCGCGGAATGCTCACTCTGCTGATGCTGCTCGTATACACTGTCTCGCCCGTAGCCACATTGACCAGACGGTAGCGCATGCGGGTCTGCAGACTGCCCTGCGTCAGATACTTCATATAGCCCGACATACCCAGCACCAGCTGCGGTTTCTGGTCCAGGTCGAAGTAATGGGAAGGCACATAACTGCCCGCTTCATCGCGGAGTTTCACCGATGTAACGGTCACCCTGCCTTCGTAGTTGCTAGGATATACCTCGAGCAGGAAATCCTCCGGCACCGGAATCTCATAGACGCCAGGATTCTTCGTCTCGATATTGTGGTTGAAGCTAAGCTTCATGCGATACTTTCCCGCCTTGAGCTCATGAGAGCCGTTAGTGCCCGAATAGGAAGTCATGAACCTCACGAGCCACTGGGTGGTATCCATGCGCTGCGCCACCATGTGGGCAAGATAGGCATTCGGTACCTGATAGGTTTCACCCGCCAGATTTCCCGTGCCCTCCAGCACCACCTTTAACTCGCCGCGTGCCTGATAGCGGCTCAGGTTAGATACATTCAGCAGGATGCCTGCCAACTGGCTGCTGTACTGATAGGCTGGCTCCAGCACCTCCGGCTGTCCCACCAGCGAAAGGTGAGGCTTGTTGTCAGCCTGTACCAGCGTAACCTCGCCACGGTTTACAATCATCGGCACGGAATTGCCATTCACCATCTGCCTCCAGTCTTCCCAAACGCCCTTGTCAGCATCCAGAAGTCGGCGTCCCAAAGGTCGCAGATAGTAGGTGCCGTCTGCCAGACCGTCGATTTCATTCAGGTCCATCCCCCACCAGTCATATTCGAAATTGTAGCTGGTATAATAGGTAGCCCAGGTCATCACACCCGACTGTCCGAAGACATGCATACACTTTCCGTCCTGCGTAAAGAGTCCGATGCCTATCTGTCCGGTATAGGCGCCTCCGGCATTCTGAGCCACATTGCGGGCTCCCACACCTTTAATCTGCGCCGGAATAACCGACTTCACCGTCATTCCTTCGCTCGCCTGGAACTGCAGTCCCTGGTCATTGTTCACCGAGAGCACCACCGGTTTAGGCTGCAGCGGTTCTATCATTCCGTCGTTCGGATGCACGAAGAGCGCTATCTGATTTTCGTAGTAACAGCCGTCGCTGCCGTAACCTCCGCCAGCCACCGATGCCGTATTGATGTCGAAATAGCCATTGTCCAGACCAGACCAGCCCCAGTTTACATGCACCAGTCCGTTCTCATCGTAGCCATCATATAAAAAGGCATGATCGCCGCCCGTCATAAAGACCGGACAACCGAGAGATAGCTCCTGGTAGATAGCCTGCAGAAACTCGCCGCCCGGCAGTCTATCCTTCTCCAGCTGGCGCACATTGCAGTTGTAATAGTGCTCGAGGGTATTCCATAACTTTGCCTCATCACAGAGGGTTCCGTTCACGCCATAGGTAGCCTGAGCCAGTTTTCCCAGGTCGCGCATCAGCACGCCTACTGCCTGTGCCTGAGCCTCACTGTATCCTCCACCGCTGTAGGAATCAAGCATGTTGTCCCAGTCATAATAATCGTATGACATGGCACCCTCACCTCGGATCACCCCCTCGGGTCTCATCTTAGGCCAGCGGTGGGCAGAGAGCACCTGTGCCATCGCCGTGATGGTACAGCCCGTATAGGTAGGCTTGCCGCTGGTGCTGCTGCGCGGGGTATAATAGTTATAAGGATAATCCTGGCTCCATTCCGCGCTGACGAGAGGTTTCACCGATGCCTTCGGCGGTTTGGCATAGACCGGCGTCACGCTGATGCTGTCTACCTTCACCAGTTCCACCGCCCGTGCATATCGCTCCAGGAGTTTTTTCATCGGAGCCGACATGTTTTCAGCATCCAGCCTTCCCCTGTCGCTATATCCCAGCACCCCGCCTACCCGGTCATCACCCGCCACGATGACAAAGCCTTCGCCATCCTGGTTGTTGAAGAGGTGGAGCGATGGTTCCGAAGCACGGGACCCGCGGCTTTGCACCACCGACGGTCCCACACTTACAGGATTTCCGATAAACTTTCTTGCCATTGTCTGCGCCTTGTTCACGTCTACCGGTCCGGCATAGACATTCATAGCACATATCGCCGATACGGCTATGGCGTAAAATTTCTTATCCATCATATCTTAGGTCAAAAAGAATTATCTGATTACCGTTTTCTTGCCGTTCACGATATAGATGCCCGGCTTCAGCTTGCCGTTCACCTTGCGTCCCTGCATGTCGTAGATGCCCTCCGTTTTCTTCTGCTCCTGAACCAGGTTAGGACGAGGACGGATACCGGTAGTGCCATGATTGCGCACACTGCAGCGGGCAGCATTTTCTATCTTTCCGGTCTTGGTATTGAAGAGCACCGCTGCTATCTCTATCTTGCTGCGGTCACGGATTACGCTGTATTTGTTTACACCCTCAAAAGTAGTGGAGTGTGTCTTCACCTCATCTGCACGGAAGTCGGTCATCTTCGAGTCCTCCAGTCCGTTGTCCATGCCCTGCGATTCTATTGCTACATGGTTATACACCATGCCCTTTACCTGCGACCAGCCCTCTACATAGTTGGCAGCATCGGCATAGAACTTCATCTCTTCGGGTGCATCCTTATAACTGTCGCTGGAATACTCGGCATAATTCGCCTCCTGTCGCCATTTGTCGTCGCTCAGTCCGCTGGCAGTCATCACATAGCCTATGGCAAACGTTTCTCCCTCATCAGGCAACATGCATGGTTCCACCTGGGTTTTCACACGTATGTTATTACCGGTCTCATCCCATTCTGCATCCACCTCCATGTTCATATAAGTTACCTTGCTCTTTTCTATCTTGAAAGCATCGGTAATGTCAAAACCGGCAGCCTTGTTATCACGTGCCACCCATACAGCAGGAACTGTTACGGCATAGCGGTCTATCAATCCTTCATACACCCAACGGGATACTACCTTGCTGATATCATCAGTTTTGTGAACAGAAACAGCCACTACATCATCGGGATACATACGCGCTATGGCGTCGGTAGCCACCAGTCCGATAGGACAGTGCCAGCACCACATTCCTGCATAATCTTCTACCAGCACCCGCTTGTGCGGCATTTTGTTTACCGTGCAGCAGGTAAGATAGGCATATCCCGCCGAAGCCTCGTTATACTGTCCGTTCACCTGGGTGATATTGAAGAGCACCTCTTCCTTTCCCAGTTTCGGTCCCGGTTTGATAGGAATTTTTACCTCTCGCGTTTCTCCATCCTTGAGCGGCTGGTCGAAGTTCAACACGAAAGGTCCCTCGCTCACCTGCTTATCTGTATAATAAAAGGTATAGCTGATGTGGGTCACCTCGGTATCGCCCCAGTTGGTCAGTTTTAGCGGCACCACCGTTTCCGTATCCCCCATTTTCAGGAATACGTTGCCCGGCGTCATAGGCGCCACCGAATTCTTTGCCTGGCAGCCAATGGCTGCCAGGATACTAAACACAACAAATAGTAGGTTTCGTTTTACTGTCATAATCATTTTCCTTTCTGTAAGTTTTTTTTTGCAGCAATCATGCTGTTAAAAAGATTTTTATTTTTTATTTTTTCTCGTAAAGAAATTACTAATTTTGAGTATCTGTTTTATTCTGTCATCTCATGGAGCATTACGAGTCACACCGACTCGTCTTTTCAGCTACAAATATACTATAATTTTTCCAAAATAGAATATACTTAAACTTATATTAACAGATATTCATATTTTTTCTTTTACTTCTCCCTTCACCACCCTTAACTCATTGACCCACAAAATATTAAATAAAAAGGTGAAGGGTGAAGGGTTGAAAACTCTTTTATATATATACGCGTGAAGGGTAAGGGTAAAAACCGAAAAAAAGACCCTAGGGTCAAAAATCGCAAAATCCATAAAATAAAGAATATAATATAGAGTTTAAAATATACCCTTCACCCTTCACCTCGTCTTTTTCCGCTTCTTCTTCCGCCTGGCAATACAAAACAAAACATCACCTTCATCTTCAAAATACCCCCAAAAAGGGGCACCGATTTGCTGCGTTAAAAACTTTAACCTAGGTTATTGTTTGCAAAAATTGAGCGTCATGACGCTCAACCACCCAATTCACAAATTTGTAGTAATTTCGCAGCATGAATAATCAAAAGATTAAAGAAATATTAGACATGGGCAGTTTTTTAAAAGAACTGGCAGAAGAAGGCAACGTAAAATTCGGCTTTGCCAAAAAGTTAGGTATAAACCAAATAAAACTGCTAGAAATCGAGGGCGGCAGGAATACCGTTAGCATGGATATAGAGAATGGAACATTCACTCCCGAAAAACTCTTTGCCATGGAAGAGGCTATCAAAAGCTACTTGAGACAGGAAGACAAAAAGAACAGATATCAGGAAGGATACCAATCCAAACTGAAAATCTACAAGGAAAAAGTAGAAAGGTGGGAGGAAGAGAAAGGAGATGATTATTGGGAAGAGAGAAACAGAAAATGGGCACTGTTCAGAGAGAAACTTCCATACAACAGTATTTCCAAGAAATCTGCACAGGTTTATCAGAAATTCATCAAAGTGACAACCCTTTAAATTTTAAAAATATGGCAAAAAAGAAAACAACAGAAGCAATCAACAGAGAACAGGAAGTCATGGAGGAGAAAGAGGCCTTGCCCTCATTGTTCTCTAACCTGTTTTCCTCTGCCAGCAACCCGCTCCCTAACAGAGCGGTGCTGGAGTACACCATCATGCATTCGGCACCTGTAAAAGCCAATACCGAAGGCTACAGGGCGATGATGAAGGTAGACAAGCGAACGGCAGAGGACATCAAGCACCAGCTGCCCTGCATCACACCCAGCGTGCAGCTCAAGGGTAATGCCAAGAAACTGACCGACTTCCAGAAGGAAACCTACTGGCTGATGCTGGATTATGACGATGTGCCCCCCGAAGACATCGCGGCACTAAAGAAAAAAGCACTGAAACAGCGTTTCACCATGATCTTCTACATCACCGTCTCGGGCAAGGGATTCCGCATCCTGCTCAGATATATGCGGCCTGAAGGATGCGATCTCACTGCCACCGAACTCCACCAGCTCGCCATACAGAAAGCCATGAAACTGTACGACAAACTGCTGGGTATCAGCAGCGACAAGCAATGCCAGGACATGGTGAGAAGCTGCGGACTGGCTTACGACCCCGAGGCTTATTTCAACTGGAATGCCGACGTTCTACCCATCACCCTGGAGGAGGTGGAGAACTTCGAAAAAGCCACAAAGCAACAGGAGGAACAGAACAGGAAAAGGCAGACGGAGGCTGAAAAAACCAGAAAGAAAAGCCCCCGCAAACAGGAAGACGAGGCGCCCCCCAAGACGCTCACCACCGAAGAGATTCTGCAGTATGTAGACAAACTGGCGGAGAGCTGGGAGGAGCGGTTCGAGGAGCATCATCACAACAGCTACGTGGTGAGATACGCCAAATTCTGCCTCTGTTTCGGAGCCGAAAAGGAGGAGGCTGTGAAATGGATGGTAGATAAGTTTGGCAGCGAATATGCCGATACCGAGCGGGTGGCACGAGAGATTTACAAGCATACCGAGCGACTGGGAACCTGGAAAATAAGACAGCAGGGAGATGATGAGCAGAAACGATATACCAGCATGAGAGCGCTGCTGGGATGGCTGGGAGCACGATATGAAATGCACCACAACACGCTGAGCAACCAGTATGAAGTGCGCGCCATCAACACCGGAGAGAAGCTCTATCTCGACTGGACCGAAGTGGATACCCGGGTGA
>NZ_CDRSSE010000046.1:0-31367 GCF_977051555.1 Segatella sp. | reverse complement strand
CTACTTTTGCACCCTCTACAGCTGGTGCACCGACAGTGATTGAGCCGTCTTTGTCAACGAGCAAAACCTTGTCGAACTCAACAGTCTGACCTGCCTCAACATCCTTGATGTGATGTACGAAGAGCTTTTTGCCCTCCTCAGCCTTGAACTGCTGACCGTTAATTTCTACAATTGCGTACATTAAATTAATTATATAAACGGGTTTCTTCGGGAGGCGTCCTGCATTGTGCCGGATCTTCTTTGAGCCCCTTCGAACTAAACTTTTCTGTAACATTTGCCCAATCCATGAGCATTCGGGGTGCAAAAATACAAATTATCTTTGATATGAACAAAATGTTGGGGAAATAAAGATTGCTTTTTAGAAAGATTTAACAGAAAAGCCTGTTTTTTATAAGAATACCGATTATTTGCTACCAGATAAGGGACTCGTGAATAGTATAATGTTCTTTATTGGGTTCAATAATATACTTCCTTAGGTTCAATGATGTACTTCCTTAGGTTCAATGATATGTCTCCTCTGGCTCAATGATATGTCTTCTCTGGTTCAAGGAGATGTCTCCTTAGGTTCAAGGATACGACTTCTCTGGTTCAAGAAGATACCTTCGTTAAAGTTATGACTAGTGTCAGCAGCTCTGCTGAGCCTAGTCAGCAGGTCTGCTCACTATAGTCGACAGGTCTGCTCACTGCAGTCAGCAAGTCTTCCGACTCAAGTGATATTACCTTTTAATTGTATACTTTCTTCTTGGGAACAATATATGCTATATGCTATTTGAGGGAGGAGGTGTATAAAAAGAAAAAAGCGATGACCTTCACAGGCTACCGCTCCAAATCTTCAATAGGTATTAGTTTCCATTAAGGTAAAAAAGATTGTTTTCAGGATAACTGGTTGCAAAGATACACGATATTTTTCAAATCACCAAATATTTATTTGATTATTTTTGTAGTGATTCTATTGTGTGGGCGCACAAGAGTGTTAATTAACTTATTTTAATAAGAAAGACTGCGTAATCGATTGCATTTTTGTTGTTTTTTTGTTTGGATATCTTCAAAAGTATAAAGAGACGAACTTTTGAGACGAGTAGTGAAGTAGAGAAAATAAAAACAGGTTGGCGCAGAAGCGCCAACCTGTTTATGGAAAATACTATTATCTTATTCTGTTTGTTCGAATCAGGAAAAAAGTGATTACTTCTGCTTCTTGATTTTCTCTACGTAAGCATCAATGACAGCTACTGCTGTGATGTTTACGATATCCTGTACACTACTTTCTGAGTCAGTGAAGTGGATAGGCTTATTCAATCCCATCTGGATAGGGCCGATAATCTCAGCTTCAGGATTCAAACCCTGGAGAAGTTTGTATGCACCATTGGCGCTACTCAAGTTAGGGAACACCAAAGTGTTGACGTCTTTGCCCTTGAGGCGGGAGAATGGGTACTTCTCGTCGCGCAGATCCCTGTTGAGTGCATAGTTTACCTGCATCTCACCATCGATAGCGAGTTCTGGGAACTCCTTCTGCATCTCAGCAACGGCTTTCTTTACCTTAACAGGTGAGCCAATGTTATCTGTACCGAAGTTAGAGTAGCTTAACATGGCCATAACCGGCTCTTCATTGAAGAACTTCACTGTACCTGCAGACAGCTTAGCAACATCGATCAGCACATCTTCGTCTGGGTGACGGTTGATGAGCGTATCTGCGATATAATAAATACCCTTCTGGGTGTTAAGGATATGCATGGTACCGAAAGTCTTATATGGCTCACGGATTCCAATTACATCTTTTGCCACCTTAATAGTATTGCTGTACTTTGTGTAAAGACCAGTGATGAATGCGTCAGCATCACCCTGTTCTACCATTGACATACCGAAGTAGTTGCGCTCGTACATTTTATCATAAGCTTCCTCGAAGCTGTAGCCCTCGCGAGCACGCTTCTCTGCCAGATGCTTGGCAAACTTAGCACGGCGGCCCTGTTCGTTATCGGCACGCATATCTACAATCTCAATATCTGAAAGGTCAAGTTTCAAACGGCTAGCAACACGGTTCAAGCGGTCTGGGTTACCCAACAGGATTGGCTGGCAGATACCCTCTTGCTTTGCCTGGACTGCAGCCTTCAGCATAGTTGGGTTGCCACCTTCTGCGAATACTACACGCTGTGGGTGAAGGCGCGCTGTGTCGTGGAGCTTGCGGGTCAGTTTGGTCTCCTGACCAAGCAGCTGGCGCAAATCCTGCTTGTACTTCTCCCAGTCTGTGATAGGGGTGCGAGCCACGCCACTTTCCATTGCAGCCTTAGCTACGGCAGCAGAAACTTCTGTAATCAAACGTGGATCTACAGGTTTCGGAATGAAGTATTTAGGACCGAATGTAAGGTCGTTAACGTGGTAAACATCGTTTACTACATCAGGAACCGGCTGCTTAGCCAAATCGGCAATTGCATGAACAGCAGCCATCTTCATTTCTTCGTTGATAGCACGGGCGTGAACATCGAGTGCACCACGGAAGATGTATGGGAAACCGATTACATTGTTAATCTGGTTAGGATAATCTGAACGGCCAGTTGACATCAATACGTCAGGGCGGCTGTCCATAGCGTCCTCGTAGCTGATCTCAGGTACTGGATTGGCAAGAGCGAAAACGATAGGGTTGTCTGCCATAGAGCGAATCATATCCTTGGAGAGCACGTTACCCTTGCTGAGTCCTACGAATACATCGGCGCCTTTCACAGCCTCTTCGAGTGTATGGACATCGCGGCGGTCTGTTGCAAAGAGCTTTTTCTGCTCTGTCAGATTTTCGCGGTCGTTGGTAATGACACCCTTAGAGTCGAGCATAACGATGTTCTTTACCTGTGCACCAAGTGCAACGTAGAGTTTTGTACAGCTGATAGCAGCTGCACCAGCACCATTTACGACAATCTTTACATCGGCAATGTTCTTTCCTGCTACCTCAAGAGCGTTCTTCAAACCTGCTGCAGAGATGATAGCAGTACCATGCTGGTCATCGTGCATAACAGGGATATCAAGAGTTCTTTTCAGACGCTCCTCGATGTAGAAACATTGAGGTGCCTTGATGTCCTCCAAGTTGATTCCACCGAATGTAGGAGCTATTTTCTCTACGGCTTCACAGAACTTTTCTGGGTCTTTTTCATCGATTTCAATATCGAAGACATCCACACCACCGTAAATCTTGAAAAGCAATCCCTTACCTTCCATCACTGGCTTTCCGCTCATGGCACCGATATCGCCAAGTCCGAGCACTGCTGTACCATTACTGATAACAGCAACCAGGTTACCCTTGTCAGTATACTTGTATGCATCGTCTGGGTTCTGCTGGATCTCAAGACATGGGAATGCCACGCCAGGAGAATAAGCAAGGCTCAGATCCGTTTGTGTGTGATAAGGTTTTGTTGGCTTAACCTCAATCTTGCCAGGACGGCCAGTCTCGTGATAACTTAAAGCCGCCTCTTTTGTAATTTTTACCATAACAATATATTGGTTTAAAGTTTATTTTTCTTTCATATTCATGGATTTTTCGCACGAAATTTAAAAGTTTATGCAAAGGTACAAAAAAACTTAGTAAAAAAGAATGGTTTTTTGATTTTTTTTGTATCTTTGCACAAAAATAGAGTCTTCAAACAAGTAAAATGACAGAAATCAATCAATATAGGCAAGAACTGAAAGACAGAATCATCTCTTATGCGATGCCTGAATTCTATAAGCGTGGTGTAAAAGCTGTTAAGATGGATGAAATCTCACAGGGACTTCATGTATCTAAGAGAACTGTGTACGAGATTTTCGGTGACAAAGAAGAATTGTTGCTTGCTGGTATGATGCGTCAGCTAGAAGAAAATCGTTCGAAGTTAGAGAACTTCGCCAAGACCCAAGCGAAGAATGTGATAGATATTATCAGCTATGTCTATAAATTGCAGATGGAGCGCAATGGGATGGTGGGCGTTCTTTTTTATGAGGAGGTTCATAAGATGCCTCGTGTAGTGAAATTCTTCCAGGAAAATCATGCTCATGAACGGGAGGAGAGTGTACGTTTCTTTGAGGCTGGTGTCAAGGAGGGGCTTTTCCGTAAGGATGTAGACTTCAATGTTGTTATGGACGTAGGACATGTGATGATGGAGGAAATCATGCACCATCAGCTCTATCGTGTTCATTCGATGCAGGAGATATACGACAATTATATTTTGTGCCTGATTCGTGGATTCTGTACAGAGCGCGGCTTGGAGCAGCTTGACCGTGCTTTGAAAGAGTAGAGGCGTTGGCTTTAATAGTTAAAATGTGCTTTTTGAGCGTATGTGTAATTACGCTTTAAAAAGAGAAAGAGGTTTCGGAGATGTTTTATATAGGCTCACGGAACCTCTTTTCCTTAATCCTTGTATAGCCAGTGGAGGAGCAGGTTTATAACTTTTGGATAGAAGCGGAACCAGCGAAACTTGGTAACAGGTTTGCCTCCGAAACCGAGAATGAATTCACGGTAGAGATTACTCTTAAGCGGAAGTCCTGCGTCCATAAAGTGGAGGTGTTGGGCATCCTGCTCCTGTGCATCAGAGAGTGCTTGCCAGATGGTCATTGTGTCCGGATGCAGATGGATGTAAGTCTTTCTCTTGAATGCAGAAAACCAAAGAAAGGCATTGCCTTGGTTGTAGATGCAGGTATAGCCGCCAATCACTTTGTCCTTATAGGTGATGATGACGTTTCTGGCATTACTACTTGTACTCAGTTTCTGAAAGAATGTTTCGTCAGGAACAAAACGGCGAATTTTCAGCCGATAATAATTTTTGAGCAACTGGTGATAACGATGGATGTCTTCGGGTGAAGTTGCCTCTCTACAACTTATTCCCTTTTTCTTCATTCTTTCAATCATAGCAATTTGTTTGTCTGAGAGTCGCTCTTGGGGAAGTTTGCTGTGTAGGGAGTTATGTATCTCTTGCCAGGCAATAGGTACATAGCCCAATTTTCTGAATTCCCGGTAACCCAGCATCTTTTTGCTTATTCGGGAGAACTCGATGTAAAAGCAGAGTCGTTTGTGTAAGTGGATAGTTATGCTGCGGAGTAACAATGGGAAAATAGCATTCTGTTCAGCATCGGGTGTATAAAGTCCCTCTCCGTACGCGTGAGCGTGCGTATATAAATAAGGTGGGAATAAAGATTTGCGGTGATAGAGGATGACGAGCATTTGTCCTACCACCTTGTTCTCCTGTGTGGCGACAGCCATAAAAGGGGTTATGCCGGGTGTTTTTTCAAGAATCTGAAAAAGCTCCAAGCTATGAAAAAAGTCGCCTTCCAATAAATGCGGCATTTCTTCCAGTTTACCATATATTTCTACTTCATATTTTCTCACGAAGGCAAAAATAATAAATTTATCATAAAAAAGCAAGAAAAAGGGCTCCTCTATCGTTATTTTTTAGTATTTTTGCATAAAAAGTAGAACTTTAAACAAAATTACGTATGAAAATAGTGTTTATTGGAGCAGGTAATCTTGCTACCAATCTTGCGCTCGAAATATCGCAATCAGAACATCAGATTGTGCAAGTTTTCAGTAGAACTAGGGAGTCGGCCTCTCTTTTGGCTGAGAAGGTGAATTGTGAGCCTGTCAATGAGATGAGTAAGGTGGTCTGTGATGCAGATTTGTACATAGTTTCAGTGAAGGATGATGCGCTTGAAATGCTTATTCCTGAACTGTGCAAAGGAAGAGAAGATAAGATGTTTGTTCATACAGCTGGTTCCATGCCGATGGATGTTTTCAAAGATTATGCCCGTCATTATGGCGTATTTTATCCGATGCAGACATTTACGAAAGATAAAAAGGTTGCATTCGAAAATATTCCTATTTTCATTGAGGGATGTGGTGCTTTCGAAACATCTTTCCTGAAGAGGTTGGCAGAACAGATTTCTCATAGTGTCTATGAATTGGATTCTGATAATCGTAAGTATCTGCACCTGTCAGCTGTTTTTGCTTGTAATTTTGCGAATCATTGCGTAGCTATAGGCCAGCAGATTCTCGAAAATCATCACATTCCTGGCAGTGTTCTCCGTCCTCTGGTTATGGAAACTATGGACAAGGCTTCTTCGCATTCGGCAGCTGAAGTGCAGACAGGACCGGCTATTCGTGATGATCGGAACGTAATGGAGAAACAAATGCAACTTCTTGAAAAACAGCCAGAACTACAGCAGATTTATGAAATGATGAGCAAAAGCATATTCAAGTTCAAGAGATAAAACTGTTATCGGTTTAAGTTTGCAGTTAGGATTTTTCAGTACTAAAAACAGAAACAATTATGATTAATTACGATTTAAATAAAATAAAAGCAATCATCTTTGATGTTGATGGAGTTCTGTCAAGACAGACCATCACGCTTTCCAGTGCCGGCGAACCTTTGCGTACTGTTAATATCAAAGATGGCTATGCAATTCAGCTGGCTCAGAAGAAAGGTGTTCGTATCGTAATTCTGACAGGCGGTAATTCTCATGCCATACAGGTACGCTATGAAAATCTTGGTGTAGAGGATATCTTCATGGGGTGTTCTGTAAAGATAAAGACTTATGAGGAGTTCAAGCAGAAATATTCAATTACAGATGAGGAAATAATATATGTAGGTGATGATATTCCTGATTATGAGATTATGCGTCGTTGCGGATGTCCATGTTGCCCAGCAGATGCATGCTCCGATATTAAAGAAATTTCTACTTATATCTCGGCTGGTAACGGAGGTGATGGTGTGGGACGTGATGTCGTAGAACAGGTACTGAGAGCCAAGGGCTTATGGCTTTCAGATGCTAAGGCGTTTGGCTGGTAGAATTTAGTTAATAGTTGAAAGTTTATAGTAGAAAGTTTGCAACTGAATTTTAATCATAAAGTTCTAAGTAATAAGGTTTAAAATAGATGAATTATAAGATCATTTTGGCGAGTAATTCGCCTCGTCGCAAGGAACTTCTGGCAGGTTTGGATATTCCTTTTGAGGTGAAGGTGATTAGTGGTATTGATGAAAGTTATCCTGCTGACCTCGATGCTTATCAGGTGGCAGAATTCATTTGCAAGAAAAAGGCTGAGGCTTACCGTCCGCTTTTGAACGGAAATAATAGTGTTGAAGAGTTGGACGAGTCAGAAACTTTGATTCTTACAGCAGATACGGTTGTGATTGCGCCAACAGCTGGCGAACAGAATGACCAGGAAGGAAAGGGAGTCATTCTCGGGAAGCCTCGTGATGCAGAAGATGCCAGACGAATGCTGAAGATGTTGAGCGGAAAGACGCATCATGTAGTTACAGGTGTTTGTCTTACTACCCAGCATAAGCAGCGTTCCTTTTCAGTAACAACAGAAGTGACGTTCAAACCGCTTTCTGATGATGAAATCAGTTATTACATAAATCATTATCAGCCGTTTGACAAAGCTGGCGCCTATGGCATTCAGGAATGGATTGGCTACATAGGTTGTACGGGGTTGAAGGGGAGTTATTTTAATGTGATGGGGCTTCCGGTTCAGCGTATCTATGAGGAATTGAGGCAAATTTAGATTTTTTAAAATTAAATATTGTTCTATGTCGTAGATAATGAGTATCTTTGTGCGTTTTATGTAACTAACAAGGATTATGAGTGAAGAAATTTTAGCAAAAGCTCATGAGGTTTTGGACAATTATATGGAGAGCAATCATCACCGGCGCACTCCGGAGCGTTCCACTATCCTCGACACCATTTATTCTATGGGAGAGCATTTCTCGATAGAAGATTTGGGCAGAGAGCTACTGAAAAAGAATTTTCGCGTTAGCAGGGCTACGCTTTATAACACATTGCATCTGTTCCTGGAACTAAGGCTTGTGGTAAAGCACAGTCTGGCAGACGGCACCAAGTATGAGGCCAGTTATAGCGAGAACAATCATGTGCATCAGGTTTGCACGATTTGTGGCAAGGTAACCGAAATTGTAGCACCGCAGGTTACGGCTGCAGTGAAGGATATCAGGATGCAGCGCTTTCGTAAAGATGCTTATGCTCTTTACATCTATGGCGTATGCAGCGGCTGTCAAAGCAAGATGACTCGCAAACGCAAAAAAGAATAAGTATCAAGATAAAAAGATAAAAAATGAACACAGGTAAAGTAGATGTCCTGCTGGGTTTGCAGTGGGGCGATGAAGGTAAAGGTAAGGTGGTTGACGTGTTGACCCCTAAGTATGATGTCATTGCTCGTTTCCAGGGTGGTCCTAATGCTGGACATACATTGGAGTTTGAGGGCGAGAAGTATGTGCTTCGCTCTATCCCTTCTGGTATTTTCCAGGGTGGTAAGGTGAACATCATCGGCAATGGTGTGGTTTTGGCTCCAGACCTCTTTATGGGTGAGGCTAAGGATCTTGAGAAGAGCGGTCATGATTTGAAGAGCCGTCTTTACATCTCTAAGAAGGCACATCTCATCATGCCTACTCACCGTGTACTCGATGCTGCTATCGAGGCTTCTAAGGGAAAGAACAGGGTAGGTACTACTGGTAAGGGTATCGGTCCTACTTATACTGACAAGGTTAGCCGTACCGGTCTTCGCGTAGGTGATATCCTTGACAATTTCGAGGAGAAGTATGCTGCTCACAAGGCTGCTCATCTCAAAACCATCGCAAGTCTCGGTTACACCGACTTCGATATCACAGAGGTTGAGAAGACCTGGATGGAGGGCATCGAATACTTGAAGCAGTTTAAACTTATTGATAGCGAGGTAGAAATCAATAAGGTGCTCCGTTCTGGCAAGGATATCCTCTGCGAGGGTGCTCAGGGTACTATGCTCGATGTTGATTTCGGTTCTTATCCATTCGTTACTTCTTCTAATACTATCTGTGCAGGTGCCTGCATAGGTTTGGGTGTCGGCCCTAACCGCATTGGCAATGTTTATGGTATCATGAAGGCTTACTGTACACGTGTTGGTGCAGGTCCATTCCCTACAGAGCTTTTCGATGAGACGGGTGCCAAGATCCGTGACCTCGGTCATGAGTATGGTGCTGTTACCGGTCGTGAGCGTCGTTGTGGCTGGTGCGATCTTGTACAGCTCAAGTATTCTGTCATGGTGAATGGTGTTACAGAGCTTATCATGATGAAGAGCGACGTGCTCGATGGCTTTGATACCATCAAGGCATGCGTGGCATATAAGTTGAAGGATGGTTCTGTTACAACAGATTTCCCATACGAAATCAATGATGTTGAACCTGTTTACAAGGAGTTCAAGGGCTGGAAGACAGATATGACTAAGTTCACATCTGAAGATCAGTTCCCACAGGAGTTCAAGGATTATATTGCTTTCGTAGAAGAGTCCCTTGAGACTAAGATCGGTATCATATCTATCGGTCCAGACCGTGCTCAGACTATTGTACGCAAGTAAATTATATAGTGTTTAATGTTTAGTGTTTAATGTTTACTTTGAGGGGTTTACATTGCGCTAGACATTAAACATTTAACATTCATATTAAACATTAATAAATGGCTCAGAAACCAAGTATACCAAAGGGCACGAGAGATTTTGGTCCTGTTGAGATGGCGAAACGCAACTACATCTTCAACACCATCAAGGAAGTGTATGCTCTTTATGGATTCCAGCAGATTGAGACCCCAGCCATGGAAACCCTTCAGACTTTGATGGGCAAGTATGGTGAAGAGGGTGATAAACTGCTTTTTAAGATATTGAATTCAGGCGACTATATGAATAAGGTGAGCGATGAGGATATTCATTCTCTCGGATCACTCAAATTAGCAGCGAAACTTTGTGAGAAGGGTCTTCGTTATGACCTGACCGTTCCTTTCGCACGTTACGTAGTGCAGCACCGCGAGGAGTTGCAGATGCCTTTCAAACGTTATCAGATTCAGCCAGTATGGCGTGCAGACCGCCCTCAGAAGGGACGTTACCGTGAGTTCTATCAGTGTGATGCTGATGTGGTTGGCTCTGATTCTCTCCTGAACGAGGTCGAGTTGATGCAGATTGTAGATACCGTGTTTACCAAGTTTGGTGTTCGTGTTTGCATCAAGATTAATAACCGCAAGATTCTTACCGGTATTGCAGAGGTTATCGGCGAGGCTGAGAAGATTGTAGATATCACAGTAGCCATCGATAAGCTTGATAAAATCGGACTTGACAATGTAAACGAAGAGTTGCGCAATGACGGCATTTCTGAAGATGCCATTGAGAAGTTGCAGCCAATCATCTCATTGTCAGGAACTAATGATGAGAAACTTGAAGTGATAGCGAAGGTTCTCGAAGGTTCAGAAGTTGGTTTGAAGGGTGTAGAGGAAACCAAGTTTATCCTCGATACCTTGAAGACTCTTGGCTTGAACAACGAGATAGAACTGGATCTCACTCTGGCTCGTGGCTTGAACTATTATACGGGTGCAATCTTCGAGGTGAAGGCGCTTGATACTCCAATGGGAAGTATTACAGGTGGTGGTCGTTACGACAACCTTACCGGCATTTTCGGTTTGCCAGATTTGAGCGGTGTTGGTATCAGTTTTGGTGCTGACCGTATTTATGATGTGTTAGGTGCGCTCGACCTTTATCCGAAGGAGGCAGTAAATGCTACTCAGGTACTGTTTATCAACTTCGGTGAAAAGGAGGCAGCTTACTGCCTGCCTATAGTAAGTGCAGCTCGTGCAGCCGGTATCCGTACCGAAATCTTCCCTGATAAGGCGAAGATGAAGAAGCAGATGAGCTATGCCAATGCCAAGAATATTCCGTTTGTGGTACTTGCAGGTGAGAATGAGATGGCTCAGGGAAAGGTTACGCTTAAGAATATGGAAACTGGCGAACAAACCTTGGTTACTGCCGAGGAATTGATAGCCAAAGTAAATAAATAATACTCTCTTTCTCGTCCTCTCGTGCTCGTATATGTGAATATGCAGTGCGGCAGGGCGAGAGCTTTTTATGTGTTAGCGTGTATGCCTAACTATAATTTTAGTAACTTCTAAAAACTACAGACAAATGAAAAAAATAAAAGCTATTTTATGTGTATTCATACTGGCGTTGCTGATGACATCCAGCACAAAGACAACAACGATTTTTGTAATAGGTGATTCTACTGCTGCCGAGAAAGGTGGTTTTAGAAATAATCCAGAGCGAGGATGGGGGATGGTATTGCAAGGCTTTTTTGATGACAAGGTGATTGTTGACAATCATGCTGTTAATGGTCGTTCTTCTTTGAGCTTTATCAATGAAGGAAGATGGAAAAAGGTTTTGGATAGAATAAAGCCAGGTGATTATGTGTTTATCCAGTTTGGGCATAACGATGAGAAGCCAATGCCTGACCGTCATACTGATCCGGGATCTACTTTTGATGCAAACCTTGCCAGATATGTAAATGAGACCCGTGCCAAGGGCGGCATTCCTGTACTGTTCAATGCGGTGGTTCGTCGCTGCTATTATTCTGCAGAATTGAAGAATGATGATGACGAGAAGCTTCGCAATAAAGTATATGATGGAAAGGAACAGATTAATAGCGATACGCTTATCGATACCCACGGAGCTTATGTGATAGCTCCCCGCAATGTAGCAAAGCAGCTGAATGTTCCGTTTGTTGATGCTACCAAGATTACTCACGACATAGAAACGGGCATGGGTATTGAAGGCAGCCGCAAATTACATATGTGGTTTATGCCTGGCGAGAATCCGCAGGTTCCTAAGGGTAAGAAAGATAATACCCATTATAATGTATATGGTGCACGTGTGGTTGCCGGTGCGCTTGCTGATGCTGTAGCTGAGCAGGTGCCAGCGCTGAAGTCTCATGTCTGCCATTATGATTATGTAGTCTCTGCAGAAGGTCGAGGCAATTTCATGGATTTACAGAAGGCTGTAGATGCGGTTCCTGTAGGCAAGAAGGCTGTTATCCGTATTTTGGGTGGTGAATGGAAGAAGCCAATCATCGCAAAAGGCAAGAAGATTAAGTTTGTCAAGTCATTTGGTGCTAAAATCAAATAATAACAGGCTTTTCTCAATAACTTTGTAGATATACATAAAAGGAGTACTTTCACAAGCACTCCTTCTCATATTATACAAAAACATTATGAATTATTTCTATTAGCGAACAAGATTTTAATTTCTATCTTTGTCTCAATTATCTAAAAGTTTCAAACGTTCACCAGAATTGCTTTTGGCAAGGGGCAATTCCTACTTGTAGGATAACCTCAGTTCTGATGTTTATCATTTACGGTTGCAAAGGTACGAAGATTTTTATAATTGTGCAATACCTAAAAATGGGGGTTTTGATGAATACCTAGAAATGAGGACTGAAAATGGGAGAGAGTAGATATGAAAAAAGGAAGTCCTTATTGAAGAACTTCCTTTTTTATGAGGTGTCTAGCGGAGTCGAACCGCTCTACACGGTTTTGCAGACCGTTACCTAACCGCTCGGTTAAGACACCTTTTGTAGAACAATCATTTCTGATTTGCGAGTGCAAAGGTACTACTTTTTATTGGTTCTACCAAATTTTTATGCAACTTTTTTAATTAAAACAATCACTTTTTTTGTATCTTGCTCATAATGAACGGGTTCTGAAATGCTTTATTTTTTGTCTGGTTTCCTCGTAGCATGACAGTAAAAGTAGTTTTAGCAGCTCTTTTATGAGAGCTACTCTTGTCCTTTCCGCTGAGTAGCCTCTTTCTTTTTATTCTTTTGGCATTTCTCAACAAACGGGCAACCTGAACATTGATAGTTTTTACACTCTCGTGTTTGTTTGATGGAGTGGTAAATACAAATGGCGGCATACGTGACACATGCCGCCAATATGATTGCTATGATGATATACTGTATCATAAGCATAGGTAATTTAACATAATACTAACCTACGGCGTTATAACCATTGGTTGAGTTTTTGCGCATGATGTCGCGGATGTTCATCTCCTTGAAACCCTCTGCGCGTTTCTGCTCTTCAAGCTCTTTCTCTTCCTCGATGTCCTTTTCTGAACGGGTGAAAGTGAAAACTTTGTACTTAAATTCTGCAATCGCCCAGCCTACGAGGCCCACAGCGATCAATGCAACAAATCCAATTAATGCGTTCATTTCTCTTTATATTATAATAATGTATAAACTGAATTAATAATCATCGTCGGCTACGTCTTCTGCATCATCAAGACCGAGGTTCTCCGGGTCTTCGAAGGTAGTACGGTAGCTTTCCTCAGTAAGCTTGTCGTCATCGAATGCATCGTCATCCTCATCTGGATCGTTGTAGTGATCCTCGATTTCTGGTGCATCCTCGTCTTCATCCTCGTCTGGGTCGAGCAGGTCGTCGTTGCGTTTCAAATCATTCTCATCATCGAATCTCATGCGAACCTTTTCTACCTTTGGCTTCTCCTTGGCAAAGATAGCTTCTACCCAAGTACCTTTTGGTACCACGAGCACTTCGTAGTCATCAGCGAGCTTTTTCTCGTACAGACCACCCGGCTTTTTCAGACGGTCAGCAGGAAGAGTAGTTGTGCTGATGTCGAAATTACTTTCGATGATGTCCTGGATGCTCTGAGGCAGACTCTCCCAGCCACCACCAAAGTTGCGCTCCAAGAGTTCGATGAGCTTATTGGCAGTGATGTGACTTACATTTTCGTAAGTAAGATCAGTAACACGCATGATAGGACGCTTTTTGATGGCATACTTTTCTTTCTTGTCGTTGATACGGAAAGTGCCAATCTTAAAGCCGCGTGCCATCAGTTTGTCAATCACTTCAGGACGGTCTACCGTCACTGGTTCCATTTCGAATGCGCTGCGGATCACTGCGATATACTTGTTCTGGTAATCCTTGAGGTCAGCATCCTTTTCTGCTGCTTCCCAAAGACGGAACACATCGTTCTCCTGCAATTCCCAAATGCTACTTTTAGTAACATTCTTCAGTGTTAATATTTTATCTTTATTCATCTTCAATTGTGTTTGTGTGTGCAAAAGTAAGTACTTCTTTTTATATATCCAAATTTTCTTGCTGTTTTTTTGTGTTTTTGGTCACTTTTTTATTTGGAATTCGATTTTTTTCATTACCTTTGCACGTACTATGAGTGAACCGTTAGCTGAAAGAATGAGACCTCACACGCTTGCTGACTATGTAGGACAGCAGCATTTGGTAGGTGAGGGGGCCGTGCTGCGCAAGATGATTGACGCAGGGCGCATATCCTCTTTTATCCTCTGGGGCCCCCCTGGAGTGGGCAAGACTACCCTTGCTCAAATCGTGGCACAAACCATCAAGGTGCCGTTCTTCACCCTCTCTGCGGTGACCAGTGGCGTAAAGGATGTCCGCGAGGTGATAGAAAGAGCAAAAAGTGGTAGATTCTTTAATTCGGCTTCTCCTATATTGTTTATTGATGAGATTCACCGTTTCTCCAAGAGTCAGCAGGATTCGCTTTTGGGTGCGGTAGAGAAGGGTATTGTTACGCTGATAGGTGCTACTACCGAGAATCCTTCGTTCGAGGTGATTCGTCCGCTGTTGTCCAGGTGTCAGCTCTATGTGCTCAAACCGCTCGAAAAGGCTGATCTTGAAGGGCTTCTGCATCGTGCCATTACGCAGGATGTAGAACTCAGAGAAAAGAATATTAAGTTGGAAGAGACAGGCGCGCTGCTGCGATATAGTGGTGGAGATGCCCGCAAACTGCTCAATATCTTGGAACTGGTGGTAGAATCTGCCGGATCTTCAGAGATTGTGATTACCGACAAGATGGTAGAAGAGCAGTTGCAACAGAATCCGCTGGCTTACGATAAACAGGGTGAGATGCATTATGATATTATCTCAGCCTTTATCAAGAGTATTCGCGGAAGCGATCCCGATGCTGCGCTCTATTGGATGGCGAGGATGATAGAAGGAGGAGAAGACCCGCAGTTTATAGCCCGTAGGGTTGTGATTAGTGCCTCTGAGGATGTGGGACTTGCCAATCCGAATGCACTCCTGCTTGCCAATGCTGCCTTCGATACGGTGATGAAGATAGGGTGGCCCGAAGCGCGTATAGCCCTTGCTGAGGCTGTGGTGTATCTGGCCACGAGTCCGAAGAGCAACAGTGCTTATCTGGGCATTAATGATGCGCTGGCTACTGTACGTCAAACGGGTAATCTGCCTGTTCCGCTGCACATCCGTAATGCTCCTACCAAACTGATGAAAGATTTGGGCTATCATGACGGATATAAGTATCCTCACGATTATCCTGGACATTTCACGGAGCAGCAGTATCTGCCTGATGAACTGAAAGACGCCCGCTTCTGGCATGCGCAGCATTCGCCTTCCGAGGAGCGCCTCTACAACTGGATGGTTACCTGTTGGGGAGAAAGATTCAAAAATTAGTGATTAGAAAGAATAATTAGAAATTGATATTTAGAACAACTAACTGATACGAGAAAATGATGATACATGACGATCCGGAATTCGTGCTCACGCTTCATAGTGTGATAGAATTCATCGGTACATTTGCTTTTGCCCTTTCGGGCATTCGTCTGGCTGCAAGTAAGCACTATGATTGGCTGGGCGGTTTTGTTTGTGGTGTGGCTGTAGCCATAGGTGGTGGAACCATACGAGATGTGATGCTTGGTGTGCGTCCGTTTTGGATGTTGAGCCCTATCTATCTGATTTGTACGCTGTTTGCACAGTTGGTAGTGATTGCTTGCCACCGCTATCTCAAGCGTCTTGACAATACCTGGTTTCTGTTTGATACCTTGGGCTTGGCGCTTTTCAATATTGCGGGCATCCAGAAGTCGCTCGAATGTGGTTTCTCTTTTTGGGTAGCCATCATCATGGGCTGTATCACGGGTGCTGCAGGCGGTGTTATCCGCGATGTGCTTCTTAATGAAGAGCCGGTCATCTTCCGAAAGGAGATTTATGCGATGGCTTGTGTCGCCGGTGGCTTGACTTATTGGGGGTTGAGCTATTTGGGTGTGAGCCTCTATGTTACGGTGGTCGCTGCTTTCAGTGTGGTTTGCGCCATCCGATTGCTCGCCGTAAGATACCATATCTCGCTCCCAAAGCTGCGGGATGAAGAATACAGCGGGATGCAGAATGAACAGCAGGATGGAGAATGAACAGCGGGAATGAAAAATAAAATGAAAATTGATAATTAAACAGATAATAGATGAAAAGACTTAAAGCGATTTTGATGCTCGTTGTTGCTCTGATGCTGATGTCGTCGGCAACAATGATGGCTCAGAACAAACGAGAGTTTCGTGGAGCCTGGATACAGTGCGTTAACGGACAGTATCTGGGCAAGAGTACACAGCAGATCCAGGCGATGCTTACCAGACAGCTTGATGAACTGCAGAAGGATGGCGTGAATGCGATTATCTTTCAGGTTCGAGCCGAGTGTGATGCTCTGTATAAGAGCGATTTAGAGCCTTGGAGCAAGTTTCTTACGGGGGTGCAGGGTAAGGCTCCTTCTCCTTATTGGGATCCGTTGCAGTGGATGATAGAGCAGTGTCATAATCGTGGCATGGAGCTTCATGCCTGGATTAATCCTTATCGTGCCAAGCATAGCGTAACTTCCTATGAGCAGGTTTCGCCGAAGAATATCGTGAAGAGGCGTCCTGATCTCTGTTTTCAGTATGGCAAGCTGACGCTGTTGAACCCTGGGTTGCAGGCTGCAGCCGACTATATTTGCGAGGTAGCTGTGGACATTGTAAGCCGATATGATGTTGATGGATTCCATATCGATGATTATTTCTATCCATATCCAGAGGCTGGACGCCAGATTCCTGATCAGCAGCTCTTCCGCCAGCAGTCGCGCGGCATGCGAAACATAGGTGATTGGCGCCGTGATAACGTGAGTCGGTTTGTAAAGCAGCTCAGTGAATCCATTCATGCCGTTAAGCCTTGGGTTAAGTTTGGTGTTTCTCCATTCGGCATCTACCGCAACAAGCGTACCGATCCTAATGGCTCTGAAACCTTCGGTCTTCAGAATTATGATGATCTTTATGCTGATGTGCTGCTTTGGGTGAATAATGGTTGGATAGATTATTGTGTGCCTCAGATTTATTGGGAGATAGGCAATCGTGCTGCCGATTACAAGACGCTCATTACCTGGTGGAATAAGCATGCTGGCAACCGCCCATTATATATAGGTGAAGATATAGAGCGTACAGCCAAGTTTGCTGACCCAGTCAATCCGCGCAGTCATCAGTTGCCTGCCAAGCACCGTTTGCATCAGCAGATGAATAATGTGAAGGGCACTGTGCTCTGGTATGCGCAGACTGCTGCCGATAATGTAGGTAATATCGGACATACACTCCGCAATAATTATTGGAAGTATCCTGCATTGCCACCCTCTATGCCTTTCCTTGATAATAAGGCACCAAAGGGTGTAAAGGGCGTTAAACTGATGTGGACCGAGAAGGGTCCGCTGCTGGTATGGAAAGCTCCTAAGGCTAGCAAGAAAAAGTGGGGCGATCAGGTGAATCGTTTCGCCATCTACCGTTTTGAGAAAGGTGCTAAGGTAAATCTCGATGATGTTTCAGCACTCCAGGCAGTAACTTATGATAATTTCTATCGCATCCCTTATGTGAGTGGCAAGAAATATGTATATGTAGTAACTGCCCTCGACCGCGTAGGAAACGAAAGTAAAGGTAAGAAAAAGAAAATTTCTTTCTAAAAGGGTTAAGATGATATAAACAGAAAAACCGTTGTACTCAACAGGAGAGAGTGCAACGGTTTTTTATTTTGTTGGGATAGGGGAGCGGGTAGTCCTTTCATCCTGTATTTTTTATTCTTTCAGCAGGTCGTTCAGGAAGTTATCCAGATCATTGTCCAGATTCTCCATCAGGTCGCCACCAACAATGATCGTATCATCGTCAGCAAGATAGAGCTCGCTAATATGCTCTTTATCGTCATCTTCGAGCACAAAGCTGTATGGCTTGAGGATGCCGAGGTGATCTATGATGTCAGCCTGTTTGCGCAACACATCGCGAAGCAGCTTGGCTACCTCGTCGTAGAAGTCTTCATCCTTGTTTTCAATCCATTGCTCAACAACGCAGCGGGTAATCTCGTTGTCATCGTCGTCAAAGGCCAGGAGTTCGCCACTGTCTTGCGAAACCCTTACGTGGATGTCGGTCATTTGAGAAGTCTCGTCGTCAGATTCTGGCGCTGGGAACTTTTGAGCCACTTTTCTGATAAAGCGCTCTACTTGCATGATTGTTTGCTCTAATGTTTCCATATCAATTCTTTAATAATCAATGCAAAGATACATAAAAAATTGATATCACCAAAAGAAGTTGCTAAAAAAAAGCATTTTTGCTTTTAATTTGTTCTCAAACTGCCTGATTCAAGGGTATAGATAACGTTTACGCTTCTTTTTTTATATTTTCTTTTCGATTTTGTTTGCCATTTCTAAATAATGTAGTATCTTTGCACTTGAATTGCAAAAATGCAATCTCAACATTACAAATGAATAACAAAATAAAACATTCTGGCATTGTAGAGAGCGTAGAAGAAGGTTGTGTGTGCGTTCGCATCGTACAGTCGTCAGCCTGCAGCGCTTGCAAGGTGGCTGCTCATTGTACTGCATCTGAATCGAAAGAAAAGATGATTGAGGTTTCTACCTCAGAGGCGTCTCTCTACCACAAAGGCGACAGCGTAGTGGTGACTGCTGATTCGGCTGTAGGCTTCAGAGCCAGTTTCTATGGCTATCTCTTGCCGCTGATACTGATGGTGATAGCTCTGGTCGGTGTACTGAAAGCTACTCACTCTGAAGGAGCCGCAGCGCTCTCGGCATTGGGCATTCTCATTCCATACTACGTGGTGCTCTACTTATTCAGAAACAAACTTAAAAACAAACTGAGCTTCTCTATTGAATCATAGGGGTGCATGATATGTGCTCCTGTGGCTTCAGCGATGAGCCCTTGTTTTAAAACAAAGAAAAAATAATAAAACAAAACACAAAAAATTATGAATTTTATTTTGATTGCTGTCTTGGTTCTCGGAGCAATCGCGCTGATTGCAGCGCTGGTTCTCTTCGGAGTATCTAAGAAGTTTGCCGTCGAAGAAGACCCTCGTCTGGGCCAGGTAGGAGAGATTCTGCCAGGTGCCAACTGTGGTGGTTGCGGTTTTGCCGGATGTTCCGGTATGGCTGCAGCTCTGGTGAAGGGTGCTGATGCCGGCTCTATCGATGGACTGATGTGTCCGGTAGGTGGTGCCGACGTAATGGGCAAGGTAGCCGACCTTTTAGGTATGGCAGTAGCCAATACCGAGCCAAAGGTGGCTGTGGTTCGTTGTAATGGTACTTGCGAGAATCGTCCTCGCATTGCCGAGTATGATGGTTTGCACACTTGTGCAGCAATGAATTCATGTGGCGCTGGCGAAACAGGCTGCGGATTCGGCTGTCTGGGTTGTGGTGATTGCGTGGCTGCCTGCCAGTTTGGCGCCATCTCTATCAATCCTGAAACGGGCATTCCTGAGGTTGATGAAGAGAAGTGTACGGGTTGTGGCGCTTGTGCCAATGCTTGTCCACGTCATATCATCGAGCTCCGCAAGAAGGGTCCTAAGGGTCGTAGAGTTTACGTTCAGTGCGTAAACCACGACAAGGGTGCTGTTGCCAAGAAGGCTTGTAGCGTTGCTTGCATCGGATGCGGTAAGTGTCAGAAAGTCTGCAAGTTTGATGCTATCACCATTGAGAACAATGTGGCTTATGTTGACTTCAATAAGTGCCGCATGTGTACCAAGTGTGTTGACGAATGCCCAACAGGTGCTCTCGTAAAAGTAAATTTCCCAGTTAAGAAGGCAAAACCAGCTGCAGAGGCTGCACCTAAGGCAGAGGCTCCAGTAGCTGCTCCTAAGGCTGAAACTTCAGAAGAAAAGAAGGAGGATTAAATCATGAATTTGAGAACTTTTAGAATTGGTGGAGTTCACCCAGAAGAGAATAAGATTACTGCCGAGATGGCTACTCAGGTAGCTCCTCTCCCTAAGCAGGCTATTTTCCCACTTGGTCAGCACATCGGTGCTCCTGCCAAGCCTGTAGTTGCCAAGGGCGACAAGGTGAAGGTGGGTACACTCATTGCTGAGGCTGGTGGTTTTGTGAGTGCTCCTATTTACAGCTCCGTATCAGGAACCGTATTCAAGGTAGATACATCTATTGATGCTACCGGTTATCGTAAGCCTTGTATTATTATTAATGTAGAAGGCGATGAGTGGGAGGAGAGCATCGACCGCTCTGATAAACTCGAGACGCTTGAGGCTCATACAGAGCTTACTCCAGAGGAAATCGTAAACCGCATCAAGGTGGCTGGTGTCACTGGTATGGGTGGTGCTGGTTTCCCAACTTTCATCAAACTTTGTCCTCCTCCTGGAGCCAAGGCTGAGTGCGTCATCATCAACGGTGTAGAGTGTGAGCCTTATATCACAGCCGATTATCGTCTGATGATGGAGCATGCCGATGAGATTCTCGTTGGCTTGAACCTCCTGATGAAGGCTGCCAAGGTAGAGAAGGGTTACATCGGTATTGAGGACAACAAGCCTGCTGCCATCAAGCTCTTCGAGGAGAAGACAGCCAATGATTCTCGTATCGAGATTGTGCCTCTTGCCAAGAAGTATCCTCAGGGTGGTGAGAAGCAGTTGGTTGATGCGGTTATCCGCCGTCAGGTTCCTGCTCCTCCAGCTATCCCTGTCAACGTTGGAGCAATTGTTCAGAATGTAGGTACTGCCTTCGCTGTTTATCAGGCAGTTATGAAGAACAAACCTCTCTTCGAGCGCTATACTACCGTTACCGGTAAGCAGGTGAAGAATCCGGGCAACTTCCTCGTGCGTATGGGTACTCCATTCTCTCAGATGATTGAGAATTGCGGCGGTCTTCCAGAGGGCGACAACAAGGTTTTGGCTGGTGGTCCGATGATGGGTAAGGCTGTCATCAGTCTTGATGTACCTGTAACCAAGGGTACCAACTCCATCACCGTTTTGACCGATGCCGATGCTCATCGCAAGAAGGCTCAGCCATGTATCCGTTGTGCCAAGTGTGTGGATGCCTGCCCAATGGGCTTGGAGCCATACTTGCTCGCTACCTTGAGCGTAGTGAAGGATTATGAGCGCCTTGAGGCAGAGGAGGTAACATCCTGCATCGCCTGCGGTTCATGCCAGTTCACCTGTCCTTCACATCGTCCTATCCTCGATAATATTATCAATGGTAAGGGTGCGGTAATGGGTATCATCAAAGCTCGCAACGCTAAGAAGTAATCCTTCAAGAAGAAATCCTTTAAGAAGAGATACTTCAATCAAGAGAAATTTCATTGACGAAAGAATTTAAAAGATAAAATGGGAAAATTAATCGTTTCATTATCGCCACACGCCCATGGAAATGAGAGCGTAGAGAAGAACATGTACGGAGTGATTATCGCTCTCGTGCCTGCCATCCTCGCTTCTTTCTATTTCTTCGGCTTGGGTTCAGCAGTCGTACTGCTCACCTCTGTGGCAGCCTGCGTCTTCTTTGAGTGGGCAATTACAAAATATCTCCTGAAGGAGGAGACCGGCTTGCTCGATGGTTCTGCCATCATCACCGGTCTCTTGCTCGGCATGAACTTGCCAAGTAACCTTCCTCTCTGGATCATCATCATCGGTGCCCTGTTTGCTATCGGTGTAGGTAAGATGAGCTTCGGTGGTCTGGGTAACAATCCTTTCAATCCTGCGTTGGTAGGCCGTTGCTTCCTGCTCGTCAGCTTCCCTGCCCAGATGACTTCATGGCCTGTAGCCGGACAGATGCTCAGCTATACCGATGCAACAACCGGTGCTACTCCGCTGGCTATCATGAAGACCGCCATCAAGACTGGCGATGCTTCTCTCCTGAATCAGTTGCCTGATGCGATGAGCATGCTCTTCGGTGCAACTGGCGATACCTTCGGTGCCGGTACTACCGGTGAGGTTTGTGCCGTAGCGCTCTTGCTCGGTTTGGCTTACATGCTCTGGAAGAAGGTTATCACCTGGCATATTCCAGTCAGCATCATCGCTACCGTATTCGTTTTCAGCGGTTTGATGCATTTGGCTAATCCTGTTTATGCCAATCCTTTTGCAGTCATCTTCAGCGGCGGTCTGATGCTCGGTGCCATCTTCATGGCTACTGATTACGTTACCTCTCCGATGACTCACAAGGGTATGCTTATCTATGGTGTATGCATCGGTCTGCTGACCATCATCATCCGCAACTGGGGTAGCTATCCTGAAGGTATGTCGTTCGCCATTCTCATCATGAATGCGTTCACACCTCTTATTAACACATACGTTAAACCAAAGCGCTTCGGTGAGAAGCCTGCAAAGAAATAAGGAGGACAGAGACATGCAGAAATTAGAATCATCATTAAAGAACATGGTGCTTGTGCTGGTGGGCGTTGCGCTCATCGTAGGTGCCGTTCTTGCATACATCAATCATCTTACATCCGGTCCTATCGCCGAGAAAGCAGCACAGAGTCTGGCTGCCGGCATCAAGAGCGTGATGGGTACAGAAGAACTCCAGGTGGCTGAACCTGAAGAGGTAAAGCAGGAGTTTGGCGGTAAGGAATTCGCTTTCATTATCCACAAGTGCTCAGACAAGAGCGGCAAGCAGTTGGGTGCTGCCGTAGAGAGTACTACCGGCGGTTTCGGTGGTGACCTGAAGGTGCTCGTAGGCTTCGATACCGAGGGCAAGGTTATGGGTTATACTATCCTTCAGGCTTCAGAAACTCCAGGTTTGGGCGCCAAGGCTACTACCTGGTTCCAGAAAGACGGAAAGGGTAGCATCATCGGCAAGACTCCAAAGGATGGCGACCTCCACGTAAGCAAGGATGATAAGAGTGGCAATGCAGTAGATGCCATCACCGCTTCTACCATTACCAGCCGCGCCTTCCTCAAGGCTATCAACCAGGCTTATGCCGTTTATGCCAAGAAGAATGTCGACGGCGAGAGTGGTGCAACTCAGAAAGCAGACGGCGAGAGTGGTGCATCTAAAGTTGAACATAACGAAAAGAAAGGATAAACCGATATGAGTAATGTTAAGATTTTGATGAACGGACTCATCAAGGAGAATCCAACATTCGTGTTGCTTCTCGGTATGTGTCCTACTTTGGCTACAACAACCAGCGCCATCAACGGTCTCTCTATGGGATTGGCTACCATGGCAGTATTGGTTTGTACCAACTTTGTTATTTCGTGTATCAAGAAGATTACCCCAGATATGGTTCGCATCCCTGTTTTCATCGTAGTGATTGCAGCCTTCGTAACCATCCTTCAGATGCTGATGAGCGCCTATGCTCCTGACAGCATCAACCAGGCACTGGGTATCTACATCCCATTGATCGTAGTAAACTGTATCATTCTGGGTAGAGCAGAGAGCTTTGCTGCCAAGAATTCACCTGTAGCCAGTCTCTTCGATGGAATCGGCTGCGGTTTGGGTTTCACTCTCGGTTTGACCATTCTGGGTAGTGCCCGCGAGATTCTCGGTGCAGGTAGCGTATTCGGTATCACTCTGTTGCCGGAGACTACCAACATTCTGATGTTCATCCTTCCTCCGGGAGCCTTCCTCACCTTGGGATACATCATAGCTATATTTAATAAGGTAAAGAAGTAAGCGTAGGCATCGCTTCGAATCAATGAAATAGAATAAAGATTATGGAATATTTATTGATATTTATCTCTGCGATATTCGTTAACAATATCGTTTTGTCGCAGTTTCTCGGTATCTGTCCTTTCCTGGGCGTATCGAAGAAAGTTGATACAGCCATCGGTATGGGTGGTGCCATCGCCTTCGTCTTGACCTTGGCAACCATCATTACCTGGTGTGTTCAGAAGTATGTACTCGATCCGTTCGGATTGCAATATCTCCAGACCCTGGCTTTCATCCTCGTGATTGCAGCCTTGGTTCAGATGGTAGAGATTATCCTGAAGAAGGTTTCTCCTGCGCTTTATCAGGCACTCGGTATTTTCCTTCCGCTGATTACTACCAACTGTGCTGTGCTGGGTGTAGCCATCCTGGTTATCCAGAAGGATTATAATCTGCTTGAGAGTGTGGTTTACGCCTTCTCTACCGCTCTCGGTTTTGCCCTGGCGCTTATCGTTTTCGCCGGCATTCGCGAGCAGCAGGCTTTGGTCCGCATTCCTAAGGGCATGCAGGGCGTAGCTATCGTCATGGTAACAGCCGCTCTCCTCAGCCTTGCCTTCATGGGCTTCTCGGGCGTAGATGGCGGTTTGAAATCGCTCTTCGGATTGGAGTAAATCTTTTACTGAAAGTTGATAAAATAATAATGGGAATTTGCGAACGGTATGAACCGATGCAAATTCCCATTTTTTGTACTTGATTTTTCTTACTCTCTGACCTGTGTGGTCTTGATTTTTAACTCTTTTACTTAATCTTGATATCTAACTCTCTGTTTATAAACTTGAAATTATAACTCTTTCTGTTTCTTTTATTTCTTATCTTCTGTTTCTTATCTTCTGTGTCCGAAGCTTCCACCGCCGTTGTTCTTGTTAGGGGTAGAAGAGCGAGGGGTGAAACCGCCGCCAGTTGAACGGTTGCCAGAACCGCTGCTGAATGAACGGCTCATGCTGCCGCTGCGATTGCCACCGAAAATATTGCTTCTGCCGCTTCCGAAGCTGCTGTTGTTCTGACGGCTGCTGTTGCCGAAACCACGGTTGTTGCTGGTGCTGCTATTGCTGCTGCCGAAACCACGGTTAGGGCGGCTGTTTCCATTTCCGAACCCGCCATTGTTCTGTGGGCGGTCGTTATTGTTTCCGAAGCCTCCGTTATTGTTTCCGAAGCCTCCGTTTTGTGGTCGGCTGCTGTTTCCGAAGCCAGCGTTGTTGTTAGGACGGCTTGCATTACCGAAGCCGCGGTTTGGATTCATCTGAGGTCTGTTCTCCCGGTTCAGATTTCCGAAAGATCTTCCTCTGCCGTAATCACCGCGGTTGAATCCGTCTCTCATACCTATTCTCGGATTTCCTCCAGGGCGAGGGCCGCCGAAGCTTCTTCCGTGATACCAGCTTCTGTTTCCGTTTACTCGCCAGCTATGACCTCCACGGTAAGATACATAGAAGTGAGGGCGACCGAAGTAGAAGTAGTCGCGGCGAGGATAGCGGGCGTAGATGCCGAAGTGCCAGTAGCCCGCATTCCAGTAGAGCGGACGGTAGAAGTAGGTGGCATTGATATATGTTCTATACTGCCAGTCGAGCAGGATATAGCTCAAATCCATATTGCGCTGGCGCCAGTAAGCACCATATAGGTCATCGTATGTATCTACACTCATCAGGTAGTCGAGGTTCACCTCGTAAGCTGCCTCATACTGATCTTCCGTAAGATTGAGCTCGTAAGCCATCTTATCAGTCAGGAAGAGAGCCTGCTGTCTAGCCTGCTCATAACTCATTGCAGAAGCGGTAGTGAATGTCATCATGAACATGGCTACCAGAGCTATTATCATTCGTTTCATAATCGTATATTTTTTAATTGTTATACTTCATGTTTCTTTTTTCTGGTGCAAAGATACGATGTTTTTTGCTTCCACGGTTGGGATTTCCCCTAAAGGGGTGGGGGAAAATCCCTACTTCTTTATTTCTCTGCCTGTGAGCTTTATATATAATAAGGTGTAGAATCGGGGTGGAGCGTAAAGGTTTGCGTGAAGATTTTCGCTATTTTTTGAACAATCAAACGAAATATTTACTACCTTTGCACTCAGAAAAACAATCTGATGAATAGATTGGAATTTAAAACGAAAAGTAAAATAATAAAAAACAAAATAAACAAATCATGAAAGAGCTAAAAGCATTAAACAAGCGCACCGCTCCTAAGAGCGTCGCTCCAGAGAAAATCATTCAGTTTGGTGAAGGTAACTTCCTCCGTGCATTCGTAGATTGGATTGTATGGAATATGAATAAGAAGACCGACTTCAACGGTTCTGTCGTTGTAGTTCAGCCATTGGCTGGTGGTATGGTAGACTGGTTGAACGGTCAGGACTGCCTCTATCACGTAAACCTCCAGGGTAAGGAGAACGGCCAGGCTATCAACACATTGGAGCGTATCGACGTTATCAGCCGTGCGTTGAACCCATATTCTCAGAACCAGGCATTCATGGCTTTGGCTGAGCAGCCAGAGATGCGTTTCATCATCTCTAATACAACAGAGGCTGGTATCGCATTCGATGACTCTTGCAAGTTTACAGATGCTCCTGCAGCTTCTTATCCAGGCAAGTTGGTTCAGCTCTTGTTCCACCGCTATAAGTTCTTCGAGGGCGACCCAACCAAGGGTATGATCCTGATGCCATGTGAGCTGATCTTCCTCAACGGTCACCACCTCAAGGAGTGCATCTATCAGTATATCGAGCTCTGGAAGGGCGATATGGGTGCTGATTATGAGGGCTTCAAGGAGTGGTTCACTAACCACTGCTACGTTTGCGCTACATTGGTAGACCGCATCGTTCCTGGTTTCCCACGCGATACCATCAAGGAGATTCAGCAGAAGGTTTGCTACAAGGACAACCTCGTAGTTAAGGCAGAAAGCTTCCACCTCTGGGTTATCGAGAAGGCAGAAAATATGACAGTAGAGCAGATGCAGGAGGAGTTCCCAGCTCACAAGGCAGGTCTCCACGTGCTTATCACAGATAACGAGAAGCCATACCACGAGCGTAAGGTTACCCTTCTGAATGGCCCTCACACCGTATTGAGCCCTGTTACATACCTCAGCGGTGTAAACATTGTTCGCGATGCTTGCGAGCACCCAGTATTGGGCAAGTACATCCACAAGGTACAGTTCGATGAGTTGATGCAGACTCTGAATCTCCCTATGGATGAGCTCCAGAAGTTCGCTTCTGACGTATTGGAGCGTTTCGAGAATCCATTCGTAGATCATCAGGTAACCAGCATCATGCTCAACTCATTCCCTAAGTTTGAGACTCGCGACCTGCCAGGTGTAAAGATTTATCTTGAGCGTAAGGGCGAGTTGCCACAGGGTTTGGTATTCGGTCTCGCTGCTATCATCACTTACTATAAGGGTGGTGTTCGCGAGGATGGTGCTCCTATCCAGCCAAACGATGACCAGAAGATTATGGACAAGCTCACCGAGCTTTGGGCTACCGGCGATACCCAGAAGGTAGCTGAGGGCGTATTGGGCTTCGACTATATCTGGCACGAGGATTTGAACAAGACAGTTCCTGGCTTGACTGAGTTGGTTAAGAAAGATCTTGACCTTATTCAGGAGAAGGGCATGTTGGAGGCTGTTAAGACTATCCTCTAATAAAAAGATGTTCGTTCATAAATCAAAATAACGATTAAAGTTGAAAATAGTTATAAGGTTTTGTGTTAGTTGTTAGCATACGTTTTCATGCTAAATGATAAAGGCGGGGAGCTTGTGAAAGCGCCTCGCCTTTTATGTGTTTGTAAGTTTCTTTCAAGTGACTGTTGTAAAGAAAACAGTTATTCAATGATGTGGTTGATAACCATTCCTGCGATAGCCATGCCGAAGGTGGCTGTGATGTGGCAGAGCGAACCGTTGATCTGTGCTTTTGTTGAGCACCATTCGTGTTCTACCAGCCGCTGGTCGCCCGGAGCATCATATACGGCAGTATCGGTACCGCGCTCTCCGCTTAGCAGTTTGGCTTTCGGGCATAGGCATCCGCCCGTGCCGCAGGCTTTGTTCACCCCCTGGTTCTGCATCGGTTTTTCTTCACTGTATACGCACTGGAATTTTCGTCGTGGGAAGGTTTTGTTCTTCTTGAATTTCTTTCGCAGTGCTCTTGCCAGCGGGTCTCCATCCACCTTCCAGAATTCAGATTTTCTTACCATGAAGGGGTCGGTGCGCAGGGCAGCTCCCATAGAAGATATAAAGGTGATTTCCTTGGGCAGGGCAGAGGCACGCAGAATCAGGTCAGCCTTATCCTTCAGCGAGTCGATGGCATCGATGATGAAGTCGTATTGCTCCATGTGGAATTCGTCGGCAGTTTCCGCCTGATATATTTTCTGATAGGCTGTGATGTTGGCATCGGGGTTGATTTCGAGCAGTCGGTTGCGCAGTGCCTCTACCTTTACCTCGCCAATGGTTCGGCTTGTAGCCATCAGCTGGCGGTTGCAGTTGGTTACGCATACCCGGTCGCTGTCTACGATTGTGATGTTTCTCACGCCGCTTCTCAGGAGCCCTTCTGCACACCATGATCCTACTCCTCCGATACCGAAGATGAGCACCCGTGCAGCCTGAATTTTCTCAAGATTATCCTTTCCCAGGAGCAGTTCAGTGCGTCTCTGCATTCCCCGCTCCATTGTCGTTATTTTATTCTCCATTTTATCGTTTGTAAAGAATTCTAATGTATATTCTGATGCAAAGTTAGTGAATAAAATCCGATGTCAGCTGATATGAATAAATGTTTATAATTCTTTAACTCATTTAACTTCTGGACTTGCGAGACTTGAATCAACTAAAAAAATAAATACAATGCAATCCTTTTCCATATTTTTTTTGAATTTCTCTTCTTTACACAATAATTAAAGCCCGATAGGAGAGCGTTGCTGCTTCCTGTCGGGCTTGAATCAACTAAAAAAATAAATACAATACAATCCTTTCCGAAAATCGGCTAGATGTGGAAATCGACCAATTTCAGCCATCGCTTGACATCAAACGACGGACAGTCTTTGTGAACGTTCGGCAAATCGCGGTGGCCCAGTATCTCTGCATCAGGATAGGAGAGGCAGAGGCTCTCCAGAAGCGAATACAGAGCCTGATTCTGGGCTGGAGTACGCGTATCGGCAGGCTTGCCGTTCTTGTCGAGACCTCCCTCATAACAGATGCCGATGCTGTGGGCATTGTAATGACGGGCATGGGCTCCGACTTCCGATTCCGGACGACCCGGATATACCACACCATCCTTCGTGATGTAATAATGATAACCGATACTCTTGAAACCGCGGGCAAGATGGCAGGCCTCCAACTGCTCGAATGTGAAATCCTGAGTCACTCTCGTGGCTGAACAATGAATCACGATGAGTGAAATGCTACGATGTTTCTGTGTCATGGCAACCTCCCTTCTTTTAGCAGTTCTGTACACAGAATGAGCTGGCTACAGCTGTTAATACCGTGATGAGGAAGTTGATGATGGCTTTCCAATTTACTTTTTTCATTTTGCTTTGTTTTTTAATGATTAATACTAAGTGGATAATGATTGTCACATGCTTGTTTTAGTGGTTGAAATTTAGTTTCAGTAAGCGTCTTTGGAATGAAGAAGGGCGGGGGAGGAACTGCCAGCCCGGATACCCGTAAAAGGCAGGTTCTTGAGTCGTTATGATTTGCTGTTTATCCGTAATCGTCAGGATGAAAACCAGCCGCTTTGTGCCTTCGGAATATCCCTGTCGCCGGTCAGTTCACTCCTTCCTTCTTCTGTCGTTTCGCATATTTGAGAGACGGATGACTACTCGAGGCCGTCTCCGTTGTCACCTGTTCCGTCGGTGCTACCGCCTTGTGATGTTCCGCCGCCTTGTGTGGTATCGCCAGTGGTGGTATCGCCTGCAGCGCTCTCGCTAGAGTTGAGGAGATCCATGGCGTTCTTGGCGTTGGCATCGAGAGAGAGCTGTGTGTTGCTGAGTTTGCCGGTAGCACGTGCTCTGAGGCGGTAGCCTTCTACAAACTTGGCAAGGCTCCACTCCTTGATGCTGGCAGCTCCCATCTTGTTGATGATGCCGATGGAGAAGATGGCGAGGTTATCTATCTTCACTGCCTTATTCTGGAGTACGAGCTCCTTCACACAGCTCACCATGTCGGTGAGCAGACCCTTGATAGCACCCTTCGAGAATGGGGTGTTGTGGCTCGCCATGTGTTCGGCGAGTTCATCGATACCGATGGTTTCTGTCACTACTGGTCGCGCATAATATTTGCCATACGCTTCCTTGATTGTCTTGTTCTTGTTTTTCACTAACTTAATGAGAATCATACTTTTAATAATTTAGTTTTAGTAAAAAGCAGTCTGTGTCTCCGCCGAGACCGTTGCTGCATCAACCTCTCTGATTGACGATACAAAGATACAACATTCCCGAACCCCCAACTATGCGATTTGTGCGATTTGCAGGGATTCGGGAAAAAAAGGTTGAAAAAAGTGGTATTTTTTATGTTAAAATCGAAAAAAGTCTTAGTTGTATCAGGTATTTAGCGTATTTTTGCGGAAAAATAAATAAACAGAATTTTCGCAAGTTGGCTCCATACGCCCTGAAGGGGCAAAACTTGCGAAACTTCAGTCGCTTAGAATGTATACATCCTCTTAACTGCCAGAATAAGTAGAGAAGTGATTTATGAATGTCTATCAGGCTGTTTTTTCCACTTTTTATTTGGTCGTTTCAAGAAAAAAGCGTAATTTTGCGGCGAAACTAGATGTTGAACTATAAAATAATAAAAAATATGGCAAGACCTATAAAAGAAACGCCAATACTCTATGGTGAAGACGCCAGAGTATTTGAGGCAAGGATGAAAAATCCTCCAAAGGAGAGCCACGAGAAGATGGCAGAAATCAATCGTGACTATAATTATATCATGAGTTTATTCGTAAATTGATTATGAACGATAATGAAGAAATTTGCGAACCGTTAAAGATTCGACGATTAGATATTGATGATAGAATATCTAATTTTAACTGTGGGGATGAAGACTTAAATGACTTCATCCTAAACGAGTCACAGCTATATCGTGGAGAGATGCTAGCTGTTACTTACGTTATAGAAGACAATAATGGTGTAATCTTAGCATACTTCAGTTTAGCAAATGATAAAATCTCCATAACTGAGTTTGAAAACAACACAGAGTTTAATAGGTTTAAAAGACGCTTTAAAAACTCAAAACGACTCAAAAGCTATCCTGCTGTAAAAATATGTAGATTAGCTGTTGACAAGAATGCACGAAAGTTGCATCTTGGCACAAAACTCTTGAATTTTATCAAAGGATATTTTGCTAAAGACAATAAAACGGGTTGTAGATTTATAACTGTTGATGCATATATAGAGGCTATACCATTCTATCTAAAGAATAGCTTCTTAGAACTTACCAAAAATGATGAAGATGCGACACATACACGATTATTATATTATGATCTTAAAATGATGTCATTGTAGATAATATATAGCTTGTATTTACAGAATTCCCCCATCCCGCTTTCTCAAGCCGGATGGGGGAATTGCTTTATCTGATAATGGAAAATTTAAAAAACTTATATCTGTCTGTTTCAGCCAATCCCTGGCTTAACTTACGCTCTGTACACAGAATGAGCTGGCTACAGCTGTTAATACCGTGATGAGGAAGTTGATGATGGTTTTCCAATTTACTCTTTTCATTTTGCTTTATTTTTTAATGATTAATACTAAGTGGATAATGATTGTCACATGCTTGTTTTAGTGGTTGAAATTTAGTTTCAGTAAGCGTCTTTGGAATGAAGAAGGGCGGGGGAGGAACTGCCAGCCCGGATACCCGTAAAAGGCAGGTTCTTGAGTCGTTATGATTTGCT
>NZ_CDRSSE010000045.1:0-32323 GCF_977051555.1 Segatella sp. | reverse complement strand
GCGTGTACAGAAGCCATAGACTCCGATGAAGAACAAGAGTGCTGAGAGCACGAAGAAATATTGTACTGGAATCATTTCTTATCCTCCTTTCTTGCGATTAAGATACCACCGATGATACATGCCAACAAGAATACAGAGATAAACTCGAATGGCAATACATAGCCATACTTGTCAGCACCTACCAGTGCAGAACCTACCTGGTCCATTGGCACCTCGGTGTCGGCTACGGTTGCAGCCATATCAATAAAGTGATTCTTCAACACGATGACTGCCAAGGTTACGAAACCTACGAGGCAGACGAGTGCGCGACCGATAATCTTGCTTCCTTTGACATGCTCCAAAAGCCCCTGGAGGGTACGCTTTGAAACCAACTGGATAGCGAAGACATAAAGCATGGTGATACCACCGGCATATACAGAAATCTGAGCTGCACCCAGATAAGTATAGTCGAGCAGGAAGAACATGCCTGCTACACCGAAGAGTACGAACAACAGGAAGGTTGCCGCACGCATGATGCGCTTGGTGAACACGCACATGATGGCTGAGCCAAGAATGACTACTGCCAAGATGACGAACATAAATAAATTTGCTGTTATCATTGTCTAAAGTCCTCCTTACTTAGTCTTGGTGTTAAACTTACCGATTTCCAATGGAGCACCACCATCGATGAGGTCAGGAAGGCTGCCGCCCTTATAAACCTCCTTGTCAAGGTGCATCACCAACTTGTTGCGGTCGAAGACTGCATTCTCGAAATCGTTGACAAACTTGATTGCACCGAAGTTACATGCGTTCACACAGAGCTCGCAGAACATACAGTCGCCCAAGTCGTACTGGTAATCTACCAGCTTGCGCTTCTTCTTGCCTGTCTCTGGGTCCTCCACCATCTCAGTTACGATCTTGATGGTATCGTTAGGGCATGACTTCTCACACAATGTACAACCCACACACTTGTAAGCCTCGTTCTCATCACGAACGAAGACCAGGCGACCACGGAAACGTGGAGAGATGTGGAGTGTAGTCTTGCGGTTCTCAGGATACTGCTCTGTGCTCTTTGGTGTGAAGTACTCCTTCATGGTAGTCTTCATACCGATAGCGAGGGTCTTCAAACCCGCTGCAATACCGCCGAAATATGAATTGTTAGACATACTTTCTTATTATTATAATAATGTGTATTAAAGATTATCCGTGGAATCCGAATGCTACGCACACAGTCATCAAAATCAGGATGACGAGTGACAATGGCATCAGATACTTCCACTCCAACTTCAGAATCTGGTCGATACGGAGACGTGGGAATGTCCAACGTACCCACATCAGGAGCCAAACAACAGCAAAGGTCTTACCGAAGAACCAGATGAAACCTGGGATGAGGTTCATCAGATTGTCGAAGCCCTCGATACCGATGTTCAATGGCGCCCAACCACCGAGGAATACGGTAGAAGCGATACCAGAAATCACGAAGAGGTTGAGGTACTCTGCCAGGTAGTAGAAACCGAAACCCATACCTGAATACTCAGTGTGGTAACCTGCGGTCAACTCACTCTCAGCCTCAGCCAAGTCGAAAGGACCACGGTTTGCCTCAGCATTACCTGCTACGAGGAATACGAGGAAAGCCAGTATAGCTGGCACATGTCCCTTGATAATCAACCAGTTCCAAGCACCAGTCTGTGCCTCTACGATACCGCTTACCTGCATGGTGCCGGTAAGAACGACTGCAGAAATCAGACAGAGACCGAGAGACATCTCATAAGAAATCATCTGTACGGCACCACGCATGGCAGATACCACAGAGTATTTGTTGTTAGATGCCCAACCTGCGAGGAACACACCCAGCACACCGATAGAACTTACGGCTGTGATGAGGAATACACCTACGTTGAAGTCAAGAATATGAGCTCCCTTGTTCCATGGAAGGAATGAGAAAGTACCTACAGAGGCAATGATCACGAGGAATGGTGCTATGTAGTAGAGCAGCTTGTCGGCTCTATCTACAGCGAAGATCTCCTTGATCAACATCTTGAGCACGTCGGCGAATACCTGGAAGATACCCCAAGGACCTACACGCATAGGGCCGAGACGGCACTGGAAGTAGGCACACACCTTACGCTCCATGAAGATAAGTACGATAGCGATGAGGGCGTATGCTGTCAAAATGCAGATACCCACGAGCACGCACTCTATCAGAATCGACAGGAAGTCGCCCAAACCCAAGGTCTGGCGAAGCAGATTGTCGATGAATGTTGTTACTATACTAAAATCAAACATAATTATCTATCAATATCAGGGATTACGAAATCGATTGCTGCACCTGTAGTGATGAGGTCGGCGATCTTCTGACCACGGAGCATTGAATCCAAAGCTCCTGTGAGTGAGAGACCCATCGGACGCATCTTCATACGGTATGGACTCTTGTCACCCTTTGAGTCGAGATATACACCAAACTCGCCGCTGGCACCCTCTACAGAGAAGTACCACTGTCCCTCTGGAACCTTGATGATTGGCTTCTGCTTGATGTAGTACTCACCCTCTGGAATGTTGTCGATCAACTGCTCGATGATGTCCAAGCTCTGATACAACTCCTGGATGTGTACATAGTAACGATCCATTGAATCGCAACCGGTAAGGGTGATTTCCTTCCACTCTACCTTGTCGTACATATCGTATGGATGACGCTTGCGGGTATCGTTCTTCCAACCTGATGCACGACCGGCAGGACCGGTTACGGCATAGTTGATACAATCCTCAAGATTCATTGGTCCTACGCCTTCGAGACGGTTGTGAGTAATCACGTTGTCGCCGAATACGTCGAGGTACTCCTGAATCATCGGACGGAGATACTTGCAGAGGGTCTTCACATTCTGAACGAAGTTAGGGTCGATATCTGCCTGCAGACCACCGATACGGTAGTAGTTCTGGATCAGACGGCCACCGGTTGTCTCCTCCATCACGTTCAATACGTGCTCACGGTCACGCATACAGTAAAGGAATGCGGTCAAGGCACCCAAGTCCTGTGCGGTACAGCCGAGGTACAACAAGTGTGAGTCGATACGCTGTAACTCATCCATGATGGTACGGATGTAGTGGATACGGTCTGAGAGTTCGATACCCATAGCCTCCTCGATAACGCCAACCAGAGCGTGGCGGTGCATCATCGCAGAAAGATAGTTCAGACGGTCGGTCAATGCCAAGGTCTGAGGATAGGTCATGTTCTCCCACATCTTCTCGATACCACGGTGAATATAACCGAGGTGTGGATAGATGCGCTTCACAGTCTCACCATCAATAACAGTCTGCAATCGGAGCACACCATGGGTAGATGGGTGGTTAGGACCAATGTTGACAACATAGTCATTCTCGTCGAAGCGACGCTTCTCTGTAGCAACGAGATGTCCATCCTCGCTCAAGGAATACTCCATGGTGAAGTCATCCTCTGGCTCATCAGTGCAAGGGAACTTGTTTGCCTCAGGACTCATATCGAAGTCCTTGCGCAATGGATAGCCCTGGAAATCGGTACGGAGGAAAAGACGGCGCATATCTGGGTGACCCAGGAACTTGATGCCGACAAAATCGAATACCTCACGCTCCAGGAGGTCAGCTACCTTCCAAAGGTTAATAACTGTAGGAATCACATCACTGCCATCCACCTTCTTGGCGATGGTCTTTACTGAGCAGCACTCGTTGGTCTGAGTATTCTCGAGAATATAGATACATCCGAGACCTTCCTCACCGAAGTCTTCACCGATGATGGTAACAAGGTAGTCGAAATGCTTCTCGTTCTTCAACTTCGCCATTTCTGAGGCGAAATTATCAAAACTCAATTCAATATTATTCAGTTTCATGTTCTTATACCTTATTATATTAATCAGTTAGACCTTTCTGAGGGTCGAAATCCTCAGGTACTTCAGTTACGATGATAGGCTCCTTGTGTCCGAGCTTCTCGCTGTCAGAGAGGTTCTCGTTGCTCAAGCCGCGAAGACCACCCTTGCTCATAGAGAGTTCCTTCTCATCCTGGGTCATCTTGTGGTTGGCACCACCGAAGAATTTCTCAACCTTTACCTTACGCTGCAACTGCATCATACCGTAAAGGATAGCCTCAGGGCGTGGAGGACATCCAGGGATGTAAACATCCACAGGAACCAACTCGCTGATACCACGAACCACATTGTAGCTCTTCTTGAACGGACCGCCGGAGATGGTGCATCCACCTACAGCTACCACATACTTAGGCTCAGCCATTTCATCGTACAAACGTTTGAAAACAGGTGCCATCTTATTGGTAATAGTACCGGCACACATGATCAAGTCTGCCTGACGTGGAGAGTTACGGGTTACCTCGAAACCGAAACGGGAGAAGTCGTAACGCGCACAACCTACAGCCATAAACTCGATACCACAGCAAGAAGTACCGAAGGTCAAAGACCAGAGTGAGTTACTGCGTCCCCAGTTGATGGCAGCATCAAGGGAACCGACTACCACGTTAGCACCACCCTCATTGAGCTCCTGCGCAATCTTTTCGAGGGTATCATTGTCCTTAAACTCGTCGTAAGGAATACTCTTGATAGAGGCTCTTTTGTTTACTTCCATTCCAATGCTCCTTTCCGCCAAGCGTATGCAAGGCCAAATACCAATACCAACAGGAAGAACCCGATGCTCACGAGAGCCATAGATCCAAACTGCTTAACTACGACTGCCCATGGGTAAAGCAATACTGTCTCGATGTCAAACATCAGGAAAAGGATGGCGAAGAGGTAGTAGCCGATGTGTGATGGCAACCATGAGCTGCCACGAGTCGGAATACCGCACTCAAAAGGTTCACCCTTTACCGGATTGTATGAACGAGGACCGATCAACTTCGCGATGACATAAGCAGCCACCACCAAGGTTACAGCCGTCAGCAAAACGGTGATAAATAGTGTAAAGTTCATAAATTTGTTATAACGTTATTTTATATAAATGCTTCTAAGCGGTTGCAAAGGTAACACTTTTTTCTGAAAGAGCACATTTTTTTATGGTTTAATTTGCGTTCAAAGTGAAAAAATACAAAAAACAGCCTGATTTCATCAGTTAACAGACAGTATTAACGAAGGTTCGGAAACAGCTAAAACGAGCGTATTTTGTAGCAAAAAGGAACAGAACAGTAGGATTTTTTACCCAAAAAATCATCCGCTTCGACATTGTTTCCGGCACAACTTTCATCGTCTCTCCTACCCTTCATAAAAAGGATGAGAAAGAGATTATCTATAATCTCAATGGCCAGCAAGTAGATAAGACTTCAGCCCAAGGCGGCATCTTCATCTCCCGCCAGAAAGGTTAGTTCTACAAAGCATCCGGCTCTTCCGGGGGAAGAAGATAGTTCTGCTGGAGAATTCAGATGTTTGAATAAGCAGAAGATTATGATTGAATAAGCGTATTCAGATGTTTGAATAAGCGAAAGGATATGATTGAATAAGCGAAAGAAGACGTTTCTTTGGGTTCAAAGAGACGTCTCTTTTAGTTTTAGGAGACTACTTCTCGAGTTGAAGGAGACTGCTTCTCGAAGGTTGCCACTAGGCTCAGCAGACCTGCTGAGCCTAGTCAGCAGCTCTGCCGACTGCAGTCAGCAGGTCTGCTGAGCCTAGTGACAACACCTTTTAATCGTACAACTACAACCCTTATAGTCGTACAACCATACACCCTATAGTCGTACAACTATAAACCCTTTAGTTGTACAACCATAAACCTTTTAGCTGTACAACCATATACCTTTTAGTTGTACAACCATATACCTTTTAGTTGTACAACCATATACCTTTTAGCTGTACAACCATAAAACGCAACCCCGCCAGGCGTTCCTCCTTTGACGCCTAGCGGGGTTGCGCTTTTTACTTTTTTACCTTTAAAAGCCTTTAATCCCCCTTTTCAGCAAACAGGCCGAAGAGCTCGGCATCTATCAGGTCAGTAACCTTTCTAAAGTCTTCAGGATTCTCTCCGAACTCCAGATTATCACCATCAATGATGATGAGGCGACCTTTATAATCCTTGATCCAATCCTCATAACGCTTGTTCAAGCCCTGGAGATAATCAATGCGGATGCTCTTCTCGAAATCACGGCCACGCTTCTCGATATGCTTCACGAGCGTAGGAATGCTGCTCCTGATATATATCATCAGGTCAGGGAGTTTCACCAAACTGATCATCAGATCGAAAAGATCGGTATAGTTCTTGAAATCCCTGTCGCTCATCATACCGATATCGTGAAGATTAGGCGCAAAGATACGCGCATCCTCAAAGATGGTTCTATCCTGTACGATGGTCTGCTCTGAACGTGAAATTTCCACAACATCATGGAATCGCTTGTTCAGAAAGTAAATCTGAAGATTAAACGACCAACGTTCCATATCCTTGTAATAATCAGCCAGATATGGATTATTATCTACTGGCTCGAAATTAGCTTTCCAACCATATCTCTTGGCAAGCATCTTGGTCAATGTTGTCTTGCCGCTACCTATATTTCCTGCTATTGCTATATGCATCTTTTGTTTTTAATGTTGAATGTTAAATGTTGAATGTTGAATTGGGCTAGCGCCATCAACTCTTCCTTTTTACCTTTTTACTTTTTTACTTTTTTACCTTTAAGAGAACAGCCCGAAGAGCTTGGCATCTATCTTATCTACGATTTCACCAAACTGCTTGGGATTGTGCTCGAAATCGAGATTATCAACTTCTACGATAAGCACCTTGCCCTTATACTTATTCATGATGAAATCTTCGTAAAGATTGTTGATACCTTCCAGATAATCCAAAGGCATCTTCTGCTCATAATCACGACCGCGCTTCTGGATATTCTTCACGAGGTGAGGAACTGAAGAACGGAGATATATCATCAGTTCAGGCATCTCCACCACTTCCATCATCGACTCGAAAAGCTCCATATAAGTCTCGTAGTCGCGCTGGTCCATGTTGCCCATCTTCCGGTTGTTGGCCGCAAAGACATAAACGCCCTCAAAGATGGTGCGGTCCTGGATGACCGTCTCTTTACTGTGTTGGATTTCCAGCAGATTCTTGAATCGCTGCTTCAGATAGAACACCTCCATATTGAGAGCCCATCGCGAGATATCCTTGTAATAGTCATCGATATAGGGGTTTTCAGCCACGGGCTCCAAGTACTGTTTCCATCCATAATGTTTAGAAAGCATCTTGGTGAGTGTTGTCTTGCCACTACCGATATTTCCTGCTATTGCTATATACATTTATTTTTAATGTTTAATGTTGAATGTTGAATGTTGAATTTTTGATGCGATACCACCCTCAATTCTACATTGGCTGCAAAAGTACAATAAAAAATCGGGATAAACAAAAAAATCCAAGCAAATATATGATTTGCTTGGATTTTTGTATTCTATTCCTGCCTTGCAGGGGAGCTGTATTTTAATAGTCACGTTCGATGAGTTCGAGACACATACGGGAGTTGTGGTAAGGACATTTCCAGAAACCCGCCTTATCATCCTCCTTGTTCACCGTACCATCTTCCAGGATAGCCCAGTGCCACTCACCGTTCTTGTTATCCAGCAGATGCTTGGCTACATAGTTCCAGCAGGCGATGGCAGTCTGGAGATATTCTTCGGTACGGAAATACTGATAGAGGTCGATATGGCCGATGATGTTCTCGCACTGCACCCACCACTGGCGCTGGAGATCATACTTATCTCCATCTTTCCAATGCTCATAAACCATACTGCCATCCGGACGCAGACCTTCATCTGCAGCATCGGCGATACGGCGGATAATGCGCTCTATCTTATGCAGCACCTCCTTGTCATCCAAAACCAGAGCGGTTTCGTGGAGCAACCAGGAAGCTTCGATATCATGACCGTAACTCTCGATATTGCGCTTGCCCTCCCACTCGTCATTGAAGAAGAGGTCGAGGTGATAAGTCTCTGTGTTCAGAAGCTTATCGGTGAAGATGTCGAGCAGATTACGGATGCTCTTCTCCAGTTCCGGAGTCTTCCATACACGATAAAGATTAGTATATGGCTCGATGATATGGAGATGAGTATTCATCGTACGGGAACCATTCTCGTCCTTATCAGAGAGACGCATGTCTGCAATCGGATTCCACTCACGGGTCAATGCCTCGATATATCCGTTGTTCTTGGCATCAAAGGCATGCTTCTCTATGTCATGATACAGCGAGATAGCGATATCCAATGCCTCCTTGTCGCCTGTTGCACGGGCATACTCCGAGAAGCCATAGATGGCAAAGCCGATGGCATAAGTCTGCTTCTTGGTATCAAGCGGATTGCCCTGATAGTCAACACTCCAGTAGATGCCGCCATATTCCTTGTCGAGGAAATGATCGCGCACATACTCCTTGGCACGGGTGGCTGCCTCGAGATACTCCGGCTTCTTCAATACACGGTAGGCAGCAGAAAACGCCCAGAGGATTCGGGCATTCATCACCGCTCCCTTCTCGGCTTCGGAATGTACTTGGTCATTACCATCTACACGTCCATAAAAGCCGCCGTTTTCTTCATCTTTCACTTTCGTCAACCAATAGCTGAGGATGTTGTTTTCCAGAACATCCCGCATCGTTTCTTTAAGATTTTCCATTTTCCTTTCTTTATAGTGATTATTAGTTATGTTATCTGTGTTATTTGCGGATAGGGAACTTCCAAGACAGCACCATCAGCAGGAAGGCGATGACGGCTGGGAAGAGAGAGAACAATGACCATACCATCGTGAGCACAGAGTCGGTGACACTGGCTGGGTCGATCATCGTATTACCCATCTTATCTGTTATCATGTTGGCACCTGCCCAGCCCAGGAAGAGGGCGATGAGAGAACCGGAAATGGCTGTACCAAACTTCTGGCTCATCGTACCGGAAGAGAAGATAAGACCTGTAGCGGATGTTCCGAAATGCTCGGTATGGTAGTCGGCTACATCGGCATACATAGACCACATCAATGGCGAATAGATACCGATACCCATAGAGGTAAGGATAACGATAACTATCATCACCCAGATATAGGATGGTTCCATCGGGATGAAGAAGAAGACTACAGAAAGTACCAGACAGAGAGCTGCTGCCCAGAAGAATGCCATGCGCTTGCTGCCTACCAGACGGGTGAACCAAGGAGATACACCACCGAAAATCATACAGGTTACTTCACCGAACGCCATGAAAACGGTATAGTTGATAATCAGTCCCTCTATGGTTACATTGCCATGCAGACAGTAATCGAACATATAGCCGGCTACGGCATAGCGGAATCCGTTGAAGAAGTTGGTGCATACGGCGATGGCTGTCATATAGAGCCATGCCTTGTTGTGAACGAGGTCGGCAAACTGCTGGAACGAGAACTTCTCAGCGCGCTTCGGCTTCAGACGCTCCGTGGTAAAAAGACCGCAAACCAATGTCATCACGGCTGCAATAATACCGAGCACGGCACCAATGACAGCATACTGATGGGCAGCAGATCCACCTACCATCTTCTGGAGATAAGGGAAAGAGAGCAGGGTGATGAATCCCATCGCATAAGCACCTACCATACGGAAAGAAGAGAACTGGTTCTTCTCATCATCATCCTCGGTCATCACACCGAGCAACGAGCCGTAAGGCACATTCACCATGGTATATACCGCCATCATCAGCAGATAGAGGGCGTAAGCATAGATTCGCTTGCCCACAGGACCAAAGTCTGGGGTATAGAGCAAGAGGGCGAATATCAATCCGAAAGGAATGGCACCATAGATGAGCCAAGGACGGTAGGTACCGAAACGGCTCTGGGTACGGTCGGCAAGAGTACCCATCAGCGGGTCAGTAACCACATCGAACATGCGGGCTACGAGCATCAGTACTGCCGCATCCGCAAACGAGAGTCCGAAGACATTTGTAAAAAACAGAGGAAAAGCGATAGACATCACCTTCCATACAATACCACCCGCAGCGGCATCACCCAATGCATAAGCTATTTTTTCTTTTAAACGAGCCATTGTTTTTATTTTTAATGTTAAATGTTAAGTGTTGAGTGTTGAATGTTGAATGTTACTAAAAAAGGGATTCGCCCCTTATCCATATTCAATAATACGGATGAGGAGTACGAATCCCTACAATCTTAATACCTGAAACTTATTTACTTAAAGTCTGTTTGTTTTTTGCTACCAAAGCCTTGATCTTCTCTACAGAGAACTGAGTGCGATAATCATCCTTTGGTGTATTCATGCAGTAGTCTACCAATCGGTCGATGGTAGAAGTTGCCACATGCATGCGGGTATCAGAAGAAGCATAGTAGATGAATACCTTGCCATCCTCATCTGCAATCCAACCATTGGCAAAGACTACATTCATTACATCACCGATATACTCAGGACCTTCCGGTACGAGGAGATATCCACCAGGTTCTGCAATCACCTTTGTAGGATCCTCAAGAGAAGTCATGTACATATAGAGCACATAGCGGAGACCGCTGGCACAGCCACGAACACCGTGAGCCAGATGCAACCAGCCCTTATCTGTCTTGATAGGATGAGGACCCTCGCCGTTCTTCACCTCCTGGATGGTATGATAGTGACGGGCATTGATGATCTTCTCTTCCTTGATTTCAGCATGAGTGATATCATCAACAAGTGCCCAACCGATACCACCGCCTGAACCTGTATCGATGAAACCATCCTGAGGACGGGTATAAAAAGCATACTTACCGTCAACGAATTCCGGATGGAGAACCACATTGCGCTGCTGGCTCTTGGTCTTCAAATCAGGAAGACGCTCCCAGTTTACCAGGTCCTTGGTACGGGCGATTGCCGCAGTAGCAGTAGCAGCACTGAGGTCGCCAGGCTGATCATCATCATGACGCTCAGCACAGAACACACCATAGATGTAGCCATCCTCATGAGCGGTGAGTCGCATATCATAGATATTGGTAGCAGGAACTACATCCTCAGGCATGGTGATAGGCTCATCCCAGAAACGGAAGTTGTCAACACCATTAGGACTCTCTGCTACGGCAAAGAAACTCTTGCGGTCAGCACCCTCAACACGAACAACGAGGATATACTTACCATTCCACTTGATGGCACCTGAATTGAGCGTAGCATTCATCATGATGCGCTGCATCAGATAAGGGTTGCTCTTCTCATCGAAGTCGTAACGCCACTCTAATGGAGTATGTTCTGCGGTGAGGATTGGGTTCTTATACTTCTCGTAGATACCATTTCCCCACTCTACTGGTTCATTCTTACGGCTCAGCAACTCTTCATGATGAGCGCGAAGTGCTTTCACTTTGTCTTGAAATGTTGTCATATTTTATTTATTTTAATGTTAAATGTTAAGTGTTAAATGTTAAGTGTTGAATGTTGAGTATAAAATGCACATTGGACTAATGCCAATTTAACATTTAACACTTAACATTTAACATTCACTTTACCTTTAAAACCTCTTTTGCGAAGAGGATTTTCTTTTCCTTCTTAAACTTCTTGAAGTCCTTGACGATATCACCGTCGCCGACACCAGGGAGGTAAGCCTCTTCCTGAGGTTTATCCCAGGCATTACGCCAGAAGAGAACATAACTCAACTGATACTTCTGAAGTACAGGCCAGAGGGTTTGCGTAAACCAGTCCTTCTTGCTGGCGATACCCCTGCAACCCGTTTCTGTAAGAGCAGGAATCTTGCCTACCTTCTTGGCAGCTTCCATCAGTACATCGAGCGTAGCTGCAAGGTTCTGCTGATAGTTGGCATCGTTGTTGTCGAACTCATAGACATCAACACCCAGCATATCCACATACTTCTCACCTGGGAATCGCTCCAGGAACTTCTCTATTGTCTTCTCGCTGCCGAGATTAGGTGACCAAGCCCAAACGATGTTGTTGCACCCTGCTTTAGTAAGTATATCTAGGGTTTTTACGTATAGTTGGTTATATTGTGCAGGAGTGCAACTGTTTACGCCCCACCAGAACCATCCGCCATTCATTTCATGCCATGGTCGGAAGATGACAGGAACCAGTTTACCATCGTTTGTCTTCAAAGAAAGGATGAAATCGGCAACCTTCTTGAGCCAGCCATCAAACTTCTGTTGCTGGGCGCCACCATCCAGGACAGCAGCTACAGCATCGCCTTTCGGATCCCAGGCATTCTCGCCTGTTACCGGATTCCAAGGGTGCCAGCTCAAAGTAACGATGCCTCCTCTCTCACTTTGTGCAATGATTTCTTTTCGCATCCGATTGAAAGAGACGCCATCGAGATTTTCTTTGCTGTCCAACTCTATTTTTCCAAGATCGAAACCCATCACAGCAGGATAATCACCTGTAGTGAGGAGTACATCGCTCTTTCCTTCATCCCATTTCCAAGTAGTGCCATACACCGGATCATCCTGATGTCCGAGCATGATACCCTTATTCAGTAATTTCTGCAGTCTTGCCTTCAGTTGCTCTGCCGGAGTATTGCAACATTGCTTTTTACCCTTGCAGCAGGAGGTATTGGCAGTCTGGACTGATGCGCCCGTAACGCCATCAACCTGTGCCACAGCTCCTTGCATCGCCATAAGGCAAGCTGCACCAATCAAAATTCTTTTTCCTAACATATATCTATTTCTTTAATTGCTGAATTATCCAAGCCTGCCACTCATCCCACTGTTCCTGATACCAGTAATGACCGGTCATCTGATACAGACTCAAGGTCTTTGGCGCTTTTACCGAATTATAAAGACCGTAAGATGATGTTGGCGGAACCACCTCATCATTATAGCCGAAACTGTACCAGCCAGGAACGGTGATGCGACGGGCGAAGTTGACGCCATCATAATAGCGTGCTCCTTCGAGTCTTGCCTTTTCCAAATCCGTAAGTTTCTGCTCTTTCCAAGCAGCACCCTGCGCCTTGTTTTCCTTATAGAAGTAGTGAGGCCAGCCGCCTGCAACTCCATGAATCTCAGACTCATAATCACACATGGCATCATGAACAGGAGCCAGGAATGTGATTCGCTTGTCGAGAGCTGCCACAGCGATGGAAAGGAAACCACCCTGTGAAGAACCGGTAACACCGATGGTCTTGCCGTTCCACTCAGGAAGTGAAGCGATATAATCCACACCACGGACAGCACCTGTTACTACCCGTCTGTAAGCATTGCGATAAGGATTCTCGAGATTAGTATCCCAATAACCGTTCAGTTCGCCATTGGCAAGATCATCATAAACCTTCTGCTGCATGGTAACAGGAACACCGTGAATACCGATTTCCAGTACGATACACTCAGCAGGAGCCGTATAAGTATCGCCAGAATAAGGGCGGACACCCGCACCAGGCACACGGAGCAAAGCAGGATACTTACCTTCCTTGACCGGTACACTCAGGATGCCATACATCTTAGAGCCCCAGCGATTGTTGTTATAGCTGATTTCATATACATTCTTATCCTTGGTACAACGCTCAGGCAGAAGCACCTTGGTAGGATTGAGGTCATTCTGTCGTGCCTCATCCAGTGCTTTCTTCCAGAAAGCATCGAAATCCTTAGGTTCCTGTGCGAAAGGCTGGATCTTCTCAGGAGAGAACCCTGCCGTGCAAAGTCCTTCGTAATCCTTTCCATCTACATGAGCGATAACCTTGAGGCGGTAGAAGCCCGGTCTGTTCAGGCTGCCGCACCATTTCATGGTTCCGTCCTTGAGAGTGGTACTTTTCTTCACCTCCGGAAACATTGCCGGTCCGGCTTCGTAATCTACCTTCACCTGATTGAGTAGCGTACCGCTCTTTCTCACATTCACCGTGAAATTAGCCTTCTCGCCTACCCGGTAGTTCCAATCCTGATGGTCAGGGGTCACCGTTACCACGATGTTGGTTCCTCTGATTTGTGCGCTGAGGCTTGTAGTCCCCAGCACACTCATCAGAACACCTATAATTATTAACCTAAAAACATTTGCAATTCGATGATTCATATTGTCGTTGTTAATCTTGCTAGTTAAACATTCTGTTTTACGGTTGCAAAGTTAGGCATAATTTCCGATATATCCGTGTATTATTTTGCTGAATAAACATACTTTGTTGCAAAGGCAGAAAAATATTCGATAATATCTGAAAGCAGAAATAAGAATTGACGCACATCAAGTCAGAAAAAGCAAAGAAAGCAACAAAACACACACTCTATTTAACTCAAGAATTGACCGAAAACAACCAAAGATCAATTAACAAAGCACAAAAGGTTATGACAATTCATATAATAAATAATGTACGCGTACCTTATATATAATAGACATATAATAGAATAATCAATATAAATCAACCATCAAGTAAATAAATTGTAACGCTAACACTTAATCTTTAATAAATATGACGAAAATTACATTTTATTTTCAATAAAGCAGAAAAGTATTAGTAATCAGCAAAATATGTACAAGCTATTTTGCAAAAAATAGCTATCTTTGCAGCAGATTTACAAAACAGCCTAAAGGTTTAGAATAAACAATATAAAACAAATAAACATAATCACAACAATGGAAAAAGTAAATGCAACCTAGAGCTAGCCTCTAGCCCTTTCTTCTCGTCAGAGAAAGATGACGAAGGAATAATCAGAGAGCACTAATCCGTTTTGGATTCTTTCCCGTATCGATCATATAAGTGAAAGAGCCAAACTGTTTTAACCAACTAACAAAAATTGTATGAACTTTAAAAGTAGAGAAAAGTTGCTTGCTAGTGTAGCTGCCCTGAGTCTTCTCGGCATCTCCCCTCAGCAAACTTTCGCAGCCCAGATCACAACGAATCAGGCTGTGCAACAGACCAAGAAGATTACTGGTAACGTATCCGATGCAATGGGTCCTATCATCGGTGCAACAGTAAAAGTGAAAGGCACAAAAAATGCCGCAGTGACAGACTTTGATGGTAACTATACACTGAATGTAGCTACCGGACAGACTGTAGAGGTAACCTACGTAGGCTATATTACCAAAACTTTCAAAGTAGGAGGCCAGAGCAAGTACGACATCACTTTGGCAGAAGACAACAACAGTCTTGACGAGGTGGTAGTTGTAGGTTATGGTACCATGAAAAAGAGTGATATCTCAGGTTCTTCAGTTAGCCTTGGCGAAAAGGCTATGAAGGGTTCTATCATCACCTCACTCGACCAGTCACTTCAGGGCCGTGCAGCAGGTGTTACCGCTGTCAGCACTTCTGGTGCACCTGGTACAGCATCCACTATCCGAGTTCGTGGTACAGCAACCATCAACTCCAATGCAGAACCACTATACGTCATTGATGGTGTTATCTTCCAAGGAGGAAATTCCAGTGGTAGTTCCCTTGGTTTCGGTGACGCACTCGATAATGGTTCAGCCTCATCCGTATCACCACTTTCAACCATCAACCCTGCAGATATCGTAAGCATGGAGATTCTGAAGGATGCTTCAGCCACAGCTATTTATGGTGCACAGGGAGCAAATGGTGTTGTTCTCATCACAACAAAAAGAGGTAAAGCCGGTGAAGCTAAATTTACCTACGATGGCATGATGGCGTGGAGCCGTCAGACCAAGCGCCTTGACATGATGAACCTTCGCGAATTCGGTGATTATTACAACGATTTCGTTGCTGCAGGTTTCGGTGGTGTCAAGGAAGATCCATATTACAGCGATGTTTCTTTGCTCGGCAAGGGTACCAACTGGCAAGATGCTATCTTCCAGACCGCGTTTCAGCAGCAGCATCAGATAGCCGCTCAGGGTGGTACTGACAAAATCCAATATTATGTTTCCGGAAGCTACATGAACCAAGATGGTACCATCATCGGTTCTAGCTTTGACCGTCTTACAGTACGCACCAACCTGGATGCACAATTGAAGAAATGGCTGAAACTCGGTTTGAGTGCAACCTTTACGAATTCGAACGATGACCTCAAGCTTACAGATGGAGCTGAGGGTATCGTAGGTTTCGCTTTGACCTCACTTCCAGAAGCTCCAATTTATGACATTGACGGAAATTACGCTTCTTTTGCCCGCGAAAACTACAATATCCATAACCCTATTGCTAAGGCTATGGAACAGAACAACATGCTCAACCGCAAGAAGTTGACAGGTAATATCTATGCAGAGGTTACACCTATCAAGCACTTAACCTGGCATGCAGAATTGGGTTATGACCTCAGCTACAGCAAGGCTGAGATTTTCAACAACACAATTGATCTCTATAACTGGCAGGAGCCTAACGAGAGCAGTATCCAGAAGAACAACAGCACTTACTGGCAGCTCAAGAACTATATTACATATAACAACACATTTGCTAAGAAGCATTCGGTTACAGCAATGGTTGGACAAGAATGCTGGGAAAGCAAATGGGATTACACCAAAATATCAAACGACAAGTTGCCATCAGATGCTGTACATAATCCTGTATTGGGTACGGGTACTCCTACCATAGCTGCCGGATTCGGAAGCAGTTCTATGGCTTCCTTCTTCACCCGTTGGACGTATAGCTATGACAGCCGTTACAATGCTACTTACACATACCGTTATGATGGTAGTTCAAACTTTGGTCCAAACAACCGTTGGGCAGGTTTCCACTCTTTTGCTACCAGTTGGCGTTTCTCTAATGAGAAGTTCATTCAGAAGTTGGCAGGAAAATGGCTGAGCAATGGTAAAATCCGTATCGGTTGGGGACAGACCGGTAATGCCAACATCAACTCTTTTGCCTGGGGTGTAAACATGCAGAAAGTATATAGTTCCCTCGGTGCAGGTTATCGTCCACAGAACATTCCTAACCTGGATGTAAAATGGGAAAAGCAGGAACAGATTGACCTGGGTATCGACCTCGGTTTCTTCAACGACCGCATTGGCTTAACCCTCGACTGGTATCAGAAGGAATCTAAGGATATGTTGATGGAGATGCAGTTGCCTTCCTATATGGGTACAAGCGGTAATGATAACTCCAAGCTGAAAGCTCCTATGGGTAACTACGGCCACATCCGCAACAGCGGTCTTGAGTTAACAGTGACTGCTCACCCATTCGTAGGCAAATTCCAGTGGGATACAGAGTTCCAGATTTCATGGAACAAAAACAAATTGGTAGCACTCAACGGTACTGCCAGTTCAGCTATCATGGGCTATGCTCAGTGGGGACAGACACAGGTCAGCAAGACCGACGTAGGTCAGAGTCTCTACAGCTTCTATGGTTATGTAACCGATGGCATCTACCAAGACTTGGCAGACATAGAGCGTTCACCAAAGCCAGAGAAGTATCCTACAAATGGTGTCTTCAATGGTTCCAACACAGTCTATGTAGGTGACATTAAATATAAAGACTTGAATGGAGATGGTGTCATCAACGAGCTTGACCAGACCAACATTGGTTCACCAATGCCTAAGTATACTTTCGGCTGGACCAACACCTTCCGTTACAAGGGCTTCGACTTGAGTATTTTCATCAATGGTAGCTATGGCAACAAGGTAATGAACCTGACCAAGCGCGGACTCACCAATATGAGTAGCGTATGGTGCAACCAGCATTCCGACGTATTAAATCGTGCACGCCTGGAGCCTATCGATGCTTCTATCGTTTATGCAGACGGCAGCAAATGGTATGAACATATAGAGAATGTACGTGTCGCTAATCCAGATGCCTCCCTCCCACGCGCTATTATTGGCGACCCTAACGATAACGACCGCATCAGCGACCGCTACGTAGAGGACGGATCCTATCTGAGAATGAAGAATATCTCTCTTGGCTATACCTTCCCTAAGAAGTGGATTGGCAAGTTGGGTATTGAGAACTTGCGTCTCTATTGTAACATACAGAATTTGTTCACCATTACCGGTTATGATGGCTACGACCCAGAAATCGGTGTCAGCACCATGTCACCTAATGTATATGGCGTTGACTATGGCCGTTATCCTTCGCCAACAACCTACTCATTTGGTTTGAACATGTCATTCTAACATTAAAAAACAAAGAATATGAAATTATCGAACTTTAAATATATAGCATTTGCACTCTTATTGGGCGGCACTTTCACCTCTTGTGAAGACTTTCTCGACCGTCCTAACGAAGATAGCTACAATGATGCTAACTATTATGCAAATGACGACCAGGTGAAAGTGAGCACCAACTCACTTTACAGTTCTCCTTGGTACGACTTTCTGAGCCGTGGCTACTACAAGATTCCTGAAGTTATGTCAGGTAACTTGTACATGGGGCAGTCACCATATCTTACCTTTACCGTAAATGGTAGTGATCCTGACATCACTTCTGCTTCCAATTCGCTATGGGCAGTAAACGCACAGGCAAATACCATCTACAACCGTCTGCAGACTGCCAATGCATCAGAAAGTGCCAAGAACACAGCCATGGGCGAATGTCTGGCATGGAAAGCAATGGCATATTTCTATCTTGTCCGCATCTGGGGTGATGTGCCTATCGTACATAACAACAGTTCTGAGATTGCAGCCGGCGATTATAATAATAAATATAAGGTAAAGGCTGCCGATGTTTACGAGTATATCGTGATGACATTGGAGAAAGCCATCGATTTACTTCCAAATACCAACACAGCTGGAAGAATAGATAAATGGGGTGCCAAGGGTTTGCTCGCAAAAGTATATCTCGCAAAAAGTGGTATCAATTGCAATGGAAACGGACAGCGTGACGAGAATGACCTTGTCAAAGCTGCTGAACTTGCCAAAGATGTAATTGATAACTCTGGCAAAAAACTCATGGAGAAATATGAAGATATCTTCAAGGGTGAAAACAACAACTGCGATGAAAGCCTCATCGGATGGCGATGGACCGCAGATCAGTTGAATTATACCTGTGGTAACTGCTTGACTTCAGAGTTGGCTCCTGCAGGTTTCTGTGAGTATCAGAGTTGGGGTGACTGGACAGCACCTTCGGTAGACTTGGAAGAAGCATTTGGTGTAACACCACTTCAAAATCCTAGTTCTCGTCCTGCTACTGATGAACGCCGTAAGGCTACCATGATGATGGCTGGTGATACATATAGCCAATGGTGGCAAGACAAGGGAGGCTTCGACTATCTCAAATTCCTCCACGACAAGAAGTATGCACCAGGAAGCAATGACGGTCTTCAGTCAGGTACCGGCGCCAATATCGCCAAACATCTTTATGGAAACGATGCAGACCACGTAAAGACTTTCGGAAGAAGTGCTGGCAAGCAGTCTTCAGATCTCTCTACCCATGTATTGCGCCTTGCAGATGTTTATCTGATCTATGCAGAAGCTAAAATTGGCAATGCAGGTTCTACCTCTGATGCAAGTGCTATTGATGCTTACTATCAGGTTTGGCACAGAGCAAGACCAACTCTCTTTGATAAACCATCAAGCATCACTCTTGATGATGTGTTGAAGGAGCGCCGTTTGGAACTCGCTTTAGAAGGCGACTATTGGTTTGACTTGGTACGTATGTCATACTACAATGTAGAAAAGGCAATGAATATCATCAAGAACCAAAAGCGTAATGCTTATAATGGTTTGGCTGACCTCTACAAGGCATACTACAATAAAGGTAACGGCAATGGCCCATGGGATGTAGATGAGAGCAAGATGTTCTACGACACTTCTACTCCTAAACCAAATGTCACAACGTCTATCTTCCAGTTGCCATTTCCACAGGGTGACGTGGTTTACAACCCTCATCTGATGGAAGAAGCACAGCATGTAGATGTTAGAGAAGCATTCTCTTATTAATGAACTTTTAAAAAGAACATAATATGAAACTAAATAAAATATTCAGTTGGTTGTTTGCAGGTCTGATGGCAATTTCTGCCAGCATACTGACCTCATGCGAAGACCAGCCAGATAAGTTTGAGCTTACAGGGGGTGTTCCTACCGTGAACTACATCCGTATGCCTTATTTGTCACAGGCAGACTCACTGCTCGATAAAGCGAGTCTTTCGTCTGTAATTTGCCTTGTAGGTAACAACCTGACAAGCATCAAGGAACTTTACTTCAACGACCAGAAGGCACAGTTGAATACAAGTTACATCACCGACCACACCATGATTGTGCAGATTCCTGCAACTATCCCGGCAGATGTAACAGACAAGATATATATGGTGACAAGAGATGGAGAAAAAGTAGATTACGATTTCAAAGTCGTGGTTCCTGCTCCAAATCCTACATCTATGTCTTGTGAATATGCAAAACCTGGTAGTGAGGTAACATTCTATGGCAACTATTTTGTAGACGATCCAAATGTACCTCTCAAGGTAACTTGCCCTGATGGTTCTGTTGTTACAGACTTCAAGAGTATCACCCAGAGTGCTATATCTTTCATACTTCCTGAGAGTTGCAACACAGAAGGAGCATTCAAGGTTGAGACTCTCTACGGCGAAACTGAAACCTCATTCCATTATCTCGATTCTCGTGGCATGCTCTTCGACTTTGATACTCCTTGGGATGGTGTGAATGTATTGGGCAACCATGGTTGGCACAAACGAGACATTGTAGAAGACAAAACTTCCCTGAAGGGAAAATATGTTCAACTTGGTGACGGCAATAAAGTCATGACAAGTGACGGTGGATGGGAAGACAACTTTTTCTCTTTCGAATACTGGGCAGGTTCATGGGATGAGCCTCAGCACGTAATGAGCGGTGATGGTGTCGCACTATACAATGTTGCAGACTTCACTCATTTTGCTAACATGTCATTGAAATTCGAAATGTATGTTCCATCTTCAAACCCATGGAATGCAGGTGGTATGCAAATTTCGTTTATGGGTTACGACAAGGTTACATTAAATGGTGAAACTGGTGGTGATGGAAAACCTGTAGATGACACTAGCTATGATGGATATGTTTCAGGTCCAAACGCTTTTGTATTCAATGGCGAAGGAAAGAGAAACAAGAAAGAAGAGACCTATGGTCGTGCTATCTATCGTCCTTGGCAATCAACAGGAACATTCGACACAGCAAACGAGTGGATTACCGTTACTATACCTCTGAGCAGTTTCAATCTTGACAACAAGGGAAATGCTACGACCAATCTTCCAAATAAGATTACAGACTTTGCAAGTCTCACCATGTTTGTCGTTGGTGGTGGCGTAAATGGTACAGAATGTAAGCCAATCATCAAGATTGACAACATCCGTGTGGTTCCTAATAAATAATCTTTAAACAGAAACAAACATGAAAAAGATCAAGAATATATTAGCACTGTTGGTGGTAGCCCTGATGGGGCTATCACTCACAGCCTGCAGCGAGGATGACCTTGATACCAACCAGTATCAACAAGGTGTTCACCTCAATGTATATGGTCCACAGCCTGTGATGCGTGGTGGTCAGCTCCGCTTCTTAGGTAGCAACCTCGACCAGATTTCAAAAATTCAGATTCCAGGTTGCGATGATATCACGAACATAGAAGTTGTGAAGGCGGGCATTCCAAGTGAAATCAAGATTACTATTCCTAAGGATGGCCCTCTTGTTGGATACCTTACCCTTGTCACCAAGACTGATGAGGAAATCAAGACCAAGACCCAGCTCACTTACGAGGAGCCTATCGTCTTCAGTTCATTCTCTCCTGCTACTATCATGCCAGGCGAGACTTTGACCATCGAAGGTGATTACCTTAACCTCGTTCACATGATTGAGTTTACCGATGGTGTACAGATTCCAGAGAAGAATTTCGTATCTCATTCTCGCTATAAGATTGAGGTCGTTGTTCCTGAAGAGGCTAAAAATGGTAAGATCAACCTCTTCGACCTTGACCTGACTACAGTAGAAGACCCATCAATAGCTCTCTATAACATCATCGAGTCAGAGAATGCTCTCGTTGTAGGTACACCTACAGTCAGCAAGTGGGCTTCTCCTCGCGGTGAAGCTGAGTTGACGGGTGGTGTTACTGCTAAACTTGGCGAAAATATCACCGTAACAGGTGAACACTTCAGTCTTGTTAGCGCCCTCCGTTTCACACCAAAAGAGGATGATGCAAATGGCAAAGAGTTTGAAACTACAGACTTCACTGTCAGCGAAGATGGCAAGACTTTAACTTTCGCTCTTCCTGCAGAAGCACCTGATGGTGACTTTAAACTTGTTGTACGTTCAGGTGTAGAAATTCCTGTCGGTACTTTGACAACTATCGCTCCTACAGATTGTGTTGCTTCACCTTCACCTGTTAAGGCTGGTGCACAGTTGATTATCAGCGGTAAGGATTTGGATGTAGTCAACTCTATTGAGATGCCTAACGTTAGTGATGAAATCAAGTTCATCGTCACTCCAGACGGAACAAAGCTTATCATCGAAAGCGTACCAGAAACTACCCAAGAGGGTAAACTCGTATTGCGCATGAAGAACGGCAAGGGAGTAGAAGTTCCTTTCACGCTCGTGAAACCAGTAGTTACAGGTTACGATAACAGTACAGTAAGCGCAGGTGGTGTACTCACCATCAAGGGTACAGATCTCGACCTTGTAAAGAAGGTACAGTTTAGTGAAGGTACAGACGAGGTAGAAGTGAAAGCTGCAGAAGACGGCAAGAGTATCACACTCACTGTTCCGATGAATGCAAAGACTGGCAAACCAACTCTTACGATGGCAAATGGAACTTCCATTGAAGGTCTTGAATTAAATATTGAGGAGGCAGTATTCTGCTATATCACAGAAATGCCAGATTTCACAAATAAAGAAACGACTCCAGAAGCTGGTAGCACAATGACTGTTCCTGTACAGAATGGGGACAAGTTGGAAGCTGCGTATATAAATGGCAAGAAAGTAAATTATGTTTATGCTGAAAAGACATCATTGCTGACAATTTCTATCCCTACAAACGCCAAGAAGAAATCAACCTTGAAACTTGTTTCTTCTAATGGTGAGATTGAGTATGATATCACTGTTATTCCTGCAGGCAGCATTACAAGAACACTGATGAACGGTCCTCTCGACCTCGCTGGATGGAGTGCTAATACTCAAGGCTTGATTGCTCAAGACGCATTAGATAATATTCCTGATGGAGCAAACGTTGTCTTGAAGATTAAATATACCCCAACAGCAGACAACGTTCAGTTGAAAGGTCAAGATGGTGGTTGGGGTAATATCGACCTTGACAATGGTGAAGCCAAAGAACATGTTTACAAGTTGGACGCTAATGCGAAAGAGTTCACCTTGCCACTTTCTGCAACAGTGATTGCAGCCCTCAAGGCAAAATCTACCGATTGGGGCGGTCTCATCATATTCAATGGTACAGGTGCTATCATCAACAAGATTGAAGCAGAGATTACCATTCCACAGGAAAAGACTCTTTGGACTGGCAACGAAGAAATGGGAGAATGGTCTGTTAACTATGGGGTTCTCTCTGACGCAGGTACAGAACTTGCTGCAGCAGGTGCATCCGCAGGACAAATTGTCCACTTCTATGTCAAGGATGCTGAAGCAGACTGGCAAGCCAAGATTTTCGAAGGACATTGGGGAGGAACTTTCCTTTGTGTTGGTGCTAAAGAAGATAGTGAATTTAAAGCATGGGACTTGAGTGCCCACAACAATTCAATCGACCTTGAGCTTACAGAAGAAATTCTTGCAAAGATTTACACACAGCAATGGTGGGGTAATACTTTCATCGTACAAGGCAAGCACTTTACACTCACTAAGATTACTCTGGAGTAAACCTTATTTATACAAACAAATAAAACAAAGATAACTATGAGAAAGAATCATATATTATCAGCGCTGGCAATGGCAGCAGTGACCTTCGGGGTCACTGCTTGCGCCGACACTGATGCTCAATACACCATTCCTGATGTAGATGCCCCACAATTAGTGAGTTCAACTCCTACTGAAGGCGCTAATAAGGTAAAGAGAGGTGATATTACTGTCAACCTCAAGTTTGACAAGCGTATTTTCTTCGCTTCAAACGAGGCTGAGAAGATTACTGTAACAGGTGGTACTCTTTCCAAGGCTCTTGTCTATGGTCAGGATAGCGTGCTGTCTGTTATCATCAACTGCCCGGAACGTGAACAGAACGTAAACGTAACAGTGCCTGCGGGACTCGTTGCTAACGGACAAGGCAAGACATACGACAAAGACATCAACGTTTCGTTCCAGACTGTTGGATTGGACAAGACTCCAGTGATGGCAACAACTGTTGAGGCTAAGAAACTCTACAACTTCCTCTTGGAAAATGTAGATACCAAAACGATTTCCGGTATGATGGCAAATGTTGCTTGGAATCATACTTGTGCCGATCAGGTAAACGAGTGGACAGGCAAATATCCTGCCATCAACGGCTTTGACTACATACACATGGCTGCAAACTGGATTAACTACAAGGATATTACTCCTGTTAAAAACTGGGCAGACAACAATGGTATTGTTCAGCTCATGTGGCACTGGAATGTACCTAAGAATGAACCACAGGCAGGTAAAGGCATCAAGATGCTCAGCGATTGGAGCGCTAACCTCCAGTTGACCAACGATGCTGTAAAGGCAGCTCTTGGAAATGCACAGGTAGGCGACAAACTTGTAGCTACTATTTCTGACGTGGCTGACGGTGCTCAAGGTTCTATCAAAAATTCTTCCTGGACAGGCTTTACAGACGAAGCTGGTACCAGTTGGGAATACTTTGATATCAGTGGAGACCAATATTCTATGACTCTTGATGCAACTACACTGGCAGACATGAAGAACAATGGTTTCATTCTTTCTGGTCATGACTATACTTTGACAGGCGTTTATATCGTACCGGCAAACAAGGACTTGGCTCAAGGCACACAACTCTATAAGCCAACAGCAACCCTTGACCCTAATAAGGATTATGCCTTCTATGTTAAGTCTGATAGTAAACCAGAGGGAACTACATTCGACCCAAGCAATGCTCTGAAAGAAGGCACCTGGGAGAACGAAGTCTGGAAGAATGACATGGCAACACTTAAAGAGTATCTAACACTCTTGAAGAATGCAAACATTCCTGTACTATGGCGTCCATTCCACGAGGCTAGCGGCAAGTGGTTCTGGTGGGGTGCCAAGGATGCAGCTACATTCAAGACTCTCTGGATAGAGATGTTCAACGAATTGAAGGAAGCAGGTCTTGACAACCTTATCTGGGTTTGGACAAGCTGCGGTAAGGATGACGACTGGTACCCTGGCGATGCTTATGTAGACATTGTAGCGCGTGACCTCTATGGTGAAAAAGCAGAAACTTGTGCCTCTGAATTTGCTACACTTAGCTCTACTTACGGCAACAAGATTGTAACCCTCGGCGAATGCGGCTATAGCACCAGCACAAAGAAGCAAATTGCTACACTTAGCGAACAAAATGAGAAGGGCGCTAAATGGAGTTGGTTCATGGTATGGTATAACGACGAAGACAATAAGACATTCCACTCTACACAGGAGTGGTGGCAGAATGCTATGTCTCAACCTAATATCATTACACGTGATCAGGTACCAAGTATGAAGTAATTTCATGTGACTATGAGAAAAATCCAAATAATAACGGCATGCCTTTTGGCATGCCTTTTATGGTCTTGTGGCAAGAAAAAAGCCGATGACCCAATGGGTGACAACGGCAGGACACAACGCACGGAAAACCTCCTTTATCACCTCAAAGAAATCAGCAGTAAGGGGTATCTCTTCGGACAGCAGGATGCTACCCTTTATGGTGAAGGATGGGCTGATGACAGTGCTCGTTCAGACATCAAAACCATCTGTGGAGATATGCCTTCCTTGGTAGGTTTTGAAATCGGAGGTATTGAAACTGGAGATTCACTCAACATCTACTCTACCCCATTCAACCTCATACGCAAAGAAATCATCAACCAATACGACCGTGCTGGCGTTGTTACCCTATCATGGCAGTGCAAAAATCCTGTTAGAGGAGGTTCTATCAACGACATCATGGAAGGCGGCAGCAAACACGAAGCCTTTCTGGGATGGCTTGACAAAGTAGCTGATTTCATGAATTCGCTCGAAACTCCTTATGGTGTGAAAGTACCAGTCATCTTCCGACCATGGCAAGAGAACGGCGAGAATCGTTTTTGGTGGGAAGACTCTGTTTGCACAAAAGAACAATATCTTGCTCTTTGGCAAATGACACAAGAGCGCATGAAAGAAAATGATGTGGTAAATGTACTCTATGCTTATTCACCTTTAGCTACAGAAGATGCATCTGAATCGCATTATACAGCCCGTTATCCTGGAGATGAGCTGATAGATATACTGGGTATCAACTACTATTGTCATGCAGAAGAAGGTGATACAACTGCTCTTGCTACTTTTACAAAGACCCTGGACAAGAATTTAAGGATGTTGACTAAGCTAGGTAAAAAAGCCGGAAAGCCTATCGCTATAACAGAAACAGGTTATCGTAGCATTAAAAGTGATAACTGGTGGACCGAAAACCTATCAAAGGCTATCGGCAAACATCCTATCAGCTATGTCATGCTTTGGCGGAATGGCCACGAGCTTGCCAATCACTATTATGTTCCTTTCCCTGGTCAACGGTCTACAGAGGATTTTGTCAAGTTCTACAACGAACCGAGAACATTATTTCTCCATGATATCAATGGCATGTATCTGGAAAAGAAAGAATCAAAATCAAAAGAATAATAAACCAAAATACACTTAATATTAAAATGAGAAGAATCATATTATCCCTATTGTTAGTATTGAGTTGCTTTACTTCAAAGGCAGCAGATGGTAAATCCTTGTTTATTACTTTCAAAGATGGACAAAAGATTGAGTTTGCTCTCACAACAATGCCTGAAATCTGTTTCGGTAATAACTTAATGACCATTACTTCCACAAGAACGACTGCATCATACGAACTGTGGAAAGTCAATACTTTTACCTATGGAACTACCACCGGTATCAGTCAGTTACAAACTTCCAGCAAATTCTCCCTGGAAGAAGACCGCATCATCGTGGATGGCACCAACAACAAGATAAATGCCTTCGCACTGGATGGAAAAGCCATCGGCCTCTCTCATACAACTGCAGAAGGTAAGACCATCATCAATCTCAATGCATTGACACATGGCGTTTACATCATCAAGATTAATAACAAATCCATAAAAGTAGCTAGACAATGAAAAAGATATTACTCTCACTCATCACGATTCTGATGCCGCTGGCGCTCCTGGCACAGCAGGCTGGCGATAACTTCACCATCAAGACAACTGATGGAAAGACTACAGAATGGAGCCTTGCTGGAGACAGTAAGAATGGAGACATATCTACCATCAAGCACAAAAGTAACCAACTCATCCTTTACGCCAAAGGCTACGAAGGCATAGAATGGGCAACATACGATATCGACAAGATAGAAAGTATTACCTTCAATGTATTCCATAAAGGAAGCTATGTTGAGGAAAGCGCAGCGCAAGCTGTAAAGAACATGGGCATCGGTACCAATTTCGGCAACTGCACAGATGTGGTAGCCATGTGGATGAACATGAACAGCAATTCTGTTACTGATTTCGAGAAAGCTTGGGGACAGGAGCCAACGACCAAACCGATGGTAGATTTCCTGAAGAAGAACGGTTTTAATTCTGTCCGCATCCCAGTTACCTGGTTCCAGCACATGAAGGAAGACGGAACCGTGGATGAAGCCTGGATGAACAGAATACAGGAAATCGTTGATTACGTCATTGATAACGGAATGTACTGCATCCTGAATGTTCACCACGATACAGGTGCTGACGATGAGAACGTAAAGCACTGGATCAAGGCTGATGAAGCCAACTATAAGGAGAACAAAGAGAAGTTTGAATCTCTCTGGACTCAGATTGCGACCCGCTTCAAGAACTACGACCAGCACCTGGTATTCGAAGGCTACAATGAGATGCTCGATGCCGATAACACCTGGAATGCGCCAAAGAATGCTAGCAGCTATAAAGGTTTGAACGGTTATGCACAGAGCTTTGTGAATGCAGTTCGTGCCACCGGCGGCAACAACGAGACCCGCAACCTCATCGTCAACACTTATGCTGCAGCCTGCGGTGATGAAGTATTAAACAACCTCACTATCCCTACCGACAAGGTGGATGGCCATATCGCCGTAGAAGTTCACACCTATGCTCCTTGGGATTGGTTTGCACAGAAAGGCAAATGGGATGCTTCCTGCAGCAATGAAATCAAGAATATGTTCACCCGTCTGAACAACAAGTTCATCAGCAAAGGCATTCCTTGCATCATCGGTGAATATGGCACTCACGGAAGCAAGAGCGTCAGCAAAAAAAGTTCTGCCAGCGAGATTCAGGCTGCTGCCGACCAAGCTGCCGACATCGTGAAGCAGGCTAAGGCATACGGCGTAGCTACCTTCTACTGGATGAGCATCTTCGACGGTACAGACAGAAGTGTTCCTCAGTGGACACTCCCTACAGTAGTGGAAGCTATGAAAAAGGCTTATAATGAATAACAGATTATGAGAATCAAATATATTATATTGATGTTCGCAGCCCTCCTGGCTTTCTCTTCATGCGGTGAGAAGAAAAAGAAATCGTATGACGAGATTGCCATGAGCGGTCTTACAACCCGCACAGAGAATCTGAAAACCAACATCAAGGCGTATGCCAACAAAGGTACGCTGATAGGACAGATGTACGGTACCTTAACCGGAATAGGCTGGAACCGCTGGCAATGTGACAGCGACCGATGCGACTTGAAAGCTCTCTGCGGTTACAGACCGGCTGCAAACGGATATGAGTTGGCTGGCATTGAAAATGGAAAATCACAGAATACAGATGGTGTTCCGTTCAAGGCTATCAGGGAAGATGTGCTGAAACACTTCCGTAAGGGTGGCTTACTCATCATGAACTGGACGATGCCTGATTATAACGGCAATGAAGATATGCTGGAGGAATATACCAAACAGCTTGCCAAATATCTTGATACACTGCAAGATGGTTATGGTATCAAAGCACCTATAGTGCTCAATCCTCTTCCTGTTGATGGTAAGGCATGGTATTGTGAACTCAGCAAAGACGATTATATCAGTCTTTACAAGAAGATACAGGACCTCTTGGATGACGAGGATGTAACGAATGTAGTTTATGGCTATTCTGAAACCTACCAGCCAGGTAAGAATCTGATGGATCGCTATCCGGACAACAAGATTGATGTGATCAACGTGACATATCTGCAAAGCAAAAATGCCATCGACCTCCCACTCTACCAGAAGAGCATCAAGGAGATTGTGAAGCAGGCTCTGCCTTTTGCCCAAGACCACAACAATGCCTTCGGACTGACAACAGGAGTAGAATCTATTGGTGATTCCAGTATTTTTTCAGAGACATTGCTTACAGTACTCAAGCAGCATCACATAGCTTACCTGATATTTGGCAGAAACCAGGGAGAACCGATTGAGGAGCATTACTATACTCCATATCCTGGCGTATCGAACAAGAAGACTCATGGGTTCATGGAAATGATAAATGATGAAGTTTGTGTTTTCCTGGAAAAGCTAAACGGACTATATCTTGAACATTAATCAATGTTCGAACCGGATAAAATCAAAAAGAGAGGCATTCACATACCCTCTCTTTTCTTTTCAACAAACTAAAAATTATTGTTTTTAGAATCAACACGTTTATTGGTTCTTTTCGGTGGCAAATATACGACAAAAGTAGCGAAATACATGATATTATCTTGCTCATTATCAATACTATTCTTTCTACATGCCATTTTTTTTAGAATTTGATGCAATTTATCTAAACTAAACTTTCGCATGTGATTTAAGTACGGGCTGAAGGCCGTTTCTGTGTTGGCCTCATGTTTGCCTTCAACTCTGCCTTCTTCCATACTTCCGGGAAAAGTTGCTGAAAAAGTTTTATGGTTGCATGCAAGCACATGAAGAAGAATACTCAAGTGGTTCAGTCAGCTAACTCAAGTGGTTCAATCAAGCAACTCAAGTAGTTCAGTTAGCGAGTTCAGACGTCTCTGTTAGCTGATGCAGACGTCTCGATAAGCTTACAGATACGTCTCCGTTAGCCTACGCAGCCATATTCGTAACCCGATGCTGCCATATTCGTAACCCAATGCTGCCATATCCGTAACCCGACGCTGCCATATTCGTAACCATACGCAGCCATATTCGTAACCCGACGCAGCCGTATTTATAACCCGATGCAGCCGTATTCGTGAATAAGTTTTATGTAATCATCTATCATCCATCACGATTTGGGGTTATCCCTCACAATATTCTCACTACACATTACCAGATACTGCATATCATTGTTGAAACACTTGCGATAGTTCAAATGAGGCTCACTTGAATCTGGACAGGATGTATCCGAAATTACATCGCGACGTATCTGGCGCTGCGTCGTGACGCGTCTGTTATCACGTCGGGACGTACCAGATGCTACGTCGGGACGCAATTTCGGGAACAGCATTGGAGATTATACGGGAAAAATAGCATCAAAAACAATAGGCATTGAACCGAAAAAACGCCTTTTTGCTCAATGCCTCCTGCCTTTTGCCTCAAAAACACCGCTAAAAATCACCAAAAACACCTAAGTATCGCTATTTTTATGGCAATATATGGCAGATTATGGCAATTAAAAAGCTATTGCAATATCGGTATCAACTAACAATCAGGCAGTTACCAGCTTATATGGCAATATGGCAATTCTTTTACGAAAAAAAATCCTACAGAAGTCTTTCACCACAAGAAAACAAGTTAGAAATAGCATAAAGAGGATTGACTAATATCTTCTTCCCTTTTGGGCTGACAAACTCCCCAAAGTTCTCCAAAGAACAGCGAATGGCATACTTAATATGCTCTTTTTCCATAAAAACATAAAGACTCGCCATCGAACCTCGTAAACCAGACTTCACTTCCATCGGAACAATGTCAATGCCACGAGACAAGACATAATCAACCTCCGAAACGGTTCCACGAGTCAAGTTTTGCCAATAGTATAAGTCATGGCGCTCATTAGGCGACATATACTTTAGTAATTCCAATCCTGCCACCATCTCCGTCAAACTACCCTTATCAACTAAGTCTGCAGCATTGTCAACCAATAGTTCTTTCACTATAGAATTAGTAGAGTCTCCTATTCCTAACAGATTGAGGAGAAAGCCATGATCTATCAGATTATACTTCACAAACTTCGGATTAATCTCTGCACCAAGCGGAATGCCATTTGCCGCAGTATGCCATACAGGTATAATGATACCAGCATCTTTAAGCATCTCCAAAGCATTCTTGACTTGCGCAGTCGTATATCCCCCTTCCACTTGGCTAAACACGAATTTACTCCCCACTTGATGAGCCACACTAAACAATGTTTGACGCAGCAAAACAGGATTGACCTTGGCTTTATATTTCACGAAATCATCTATATAAGTTTGCTTCAACTCACTAAGCACAGAGTCTACTTCCAAATAACTATTCGTATCAACGTACTTAGCCACAGCAGCAGGCATACCACCTATAAGCAAGAATGAACGAAACCTCTCCACTAATCGCTCATAGAAGACATTCATCAATGGCTTTTGAGAGGTTGCATTCCGTTTCATACTTACCAATCCATCATCACCTAAAGCATAAAGGAATTCATCAAAAGACATCGGATATACAAACATCGAACGGATACGCCCTACTCCATAAGCACCTAAATCCTTCAATGCAAATTCCAATAGCGATCCAGCCGCCACTACATGAAGTTCAGGATAATCTTCCTTGAAAAACCACAAGCTATGGATGGCATTAGGGCATGCCTGTATCTCATCTAAGAACAACAAGGTTTTGCCAGGAATAACGGGAACTTTGAAATATGCCGACAATTGCTCCGAAATAAACTTCACGTTTAAATCGCCATCAAAGAATTCCTTGACAGTCTTATCACGCTCAAAGTTCACTTCCAAGAAATAAGGAAAGGACTCTCCCAAGTGTCTAATGGCACTTGACTTACCTACCTGCCTTGCTCCTCTCACAAGCAATGGTTTATGCTCTACAGAACTTTTCCACGCTTCAAACTCTTTATCTATTTGTCTTTTCAGATACTTCATATCTCTATATTATTGATTTTCAATGCAAAGATAATGCAAACGAGCGCAATGAAAGCTTGCTTTCTGATTGCCGAGTGCAGCTTATTTTATGCAAAGATAGCACTTTTATCTGAATAAAAGCCAATCAATTAAGCTTTTTTATAAAAAAGTCAGAGGTTATTTGATGCTAAATTATAAAAAAGTCAGAGGTTTTTTGATGTTAAATTATAAAAAAGTCAGAGGTTTTTGTCTTATACGTGAAAAAGTTGTCACCTTTAGCCTTGGCTGTAGCAGTTCCCCAAAGTGGACACGAAAAAGCCAGAATCGGGTAGGAGGTAAATGCTAATCACAAAAGGCATTTGCCTCCTATTTTCACACTTACCGACCTCCCACACCACCGTACGTGCGGTTCCGCATACGGCGGTTCCTATTTTGGATGCCATTCGA
>NZ_CDRSSE010000044.1:0-32425 GCF_977051555.1 Segatella sp. | reverse complement strand
TTCTTCTTTTTTTATTGTACTTATCTATTTATTCTGCAAAGTTAACAAAAGTTTGCAGATATAAAGATTTTTACCTCTTTATTTTTCCAAGTGCAAATATAATAGTAAGGGCAAAAGCTTTAAAACTCCAGGCAATACATAAAGCTTTTGCCCTTACAGGGCGCCTTGCTGATTGCTATTATACCCAGGGCGATGCCCTGGGCTAGGAGCTTTTGGGCCTTCAGCCCGTTCTTGAACCACATGCGAAAGTTCAGTAAATTATTTTCTCCGAAAGATAGAAAAATATCTCCGAAAGATAGAAAATTATCTCCGAGAGATATTTTTTTATTTCAGTAGGATATAAGATTATTTCAGTAGGATAAATAAAGAAAAAGCCTTGAGAATCAACTGATTCTCAAGGCTTTTATATGTTTGTATCTCAAAGAAATTACTTCTTGTTGATAGCGAGGTCGATAGCTACGGCGATAGCAACAGTAGCACCTACCATAGGGTTGTTACCCATACCGAGGAAGCCCATCATCTCTACGTGAGCAGGAACTGAAGAAGAACCTGCGAACTGAGCGTCTGAGTGCATACGACCCATAGTATCAGTCATACCGTAAGAAGCAGGACCTGCAGCCATGTTATCTGGGTGCAATGTACGACCTGTACCACCACCAGAAGCTACTGAGAAGTATGGCTTACCAGCTGCGATACGCTCCTTCTTGTATGTACCAGCTACTGGGTGCTGGAAACGTGTAGGGTTTGTAGAGTTACCAGTGATAGATACATCTACATCCTCGCTCCAGTTGATAGCAACACCCTCGCGAACGTCGTCAGCGCCATAGCAGTTAACCTTAGCACGTGGACCGTCGCTGTAAGCGATGCGGTTAACAACCTTCAACTCACCTGTGTAGTAATCAAACTTTGTCTGAACGTATGTGAAACCGTTGATGCGGCTGATGATCTGAGCAGCATCCTTACCAAGACCGTTCAAGATAACGCGCAATGGGTTCTTGCGAACCTTGTTAGCCATCTCAGCAATCTTGATAGCACCCTCAGCAGCAGCGAAAGACTCGTGACCAGCCAAGAAAGCGAAGCACTGAGTCTCCTCACGGAGCAAACGAGCAGCCAAGTTACCGTGACCGAGACCAACCTTACGGTCGTCAGCTACAGAACCAGGGATGCAGAAAGCCTGCAAACCGATACCGATAGCCTCAGCTGCATCAGCAGCAGTCTTAGCACCTTTCTTGATAGCGATAGCAGCACCAGCTACATACGCCCACTTAGCGTTCTCGAAGCAGATACGCTGAGTATCTTCACACATCTGATAAGGGTCAACACCTGCGTCCTCGCAGATTTGATTAGCCTCTTCCAAGCTCTTGATACCGTTAGCATTAAGAGCAGCAAGAACCTGCTTCTCGCGACGTTCCTGACTTTCGTAACTTACTTTTCTAATCATATCTGTATCTCCTTATTATTCTTTACGTGGATCAATTGCTTTAACAACACCCTGCTCAGCAGTTGTACGACCGTAGCTACCTGTGAACTTCTTGACAGCCTCGTTAGCGTCCATACCGTTCTTGATAGCTTCCATCATCTTGCCGAGGTGAACATACTCATAACCACAAACCTGGCTGTCCTTATCAAGGAACTGCTTTGTGATGTAACCCTCTGTCAACTCGAGGTAACGTGTACCCTTAGCTACAGTACCATAGAGAGTACCAGTCTGTGAACGAAGACCCTTACCCAAGTCCTCAAGACCTGCACCGATAACGAGACCGCCCTCAGAGAAAGCGCTCTGGCTACGACCGTAAACAATCTGGAGGAAGAGCTCGCGCATAGCTGTATTGATAGCATCGCATACGAGGTCAGTGTTCAAAGCCTCAAGAATAGTCTTGCCTGGGAGAATCTCAGAAGCCATAGCAGCTGAGTGAGTCATACCAGTACAACCGATAGTCTCAACAAGAGCCTCCTGAATAACGCCTTCCTTGATGTTCAAAGAGAGCTTGCAAGCACCCTGCTGAGGAGCACACCAACCCACACCGTGAGTATAACCAGAGATGTCTTTGATCTCTTTTGCCTGAATCCATTTTCCCTCTTCAGGAATTGGAGCTGGTCCGTGGTTAGGACCCTTAGCGACAACGCACATGTTGTCTACTTCTTTAGAATAGATCATATTCGCTAAATTTTATATTAATGAATATTATAAGTATAAAGTTCTTTACTTAATTCATATTATTTTGCTGAAACATCGGTGCATGACCTCAATTCCGAGCACAAAAGTACAAAAAAAATCCGGAAAATACCTAAAATTGGGTATTCTTTTTAACTCTTTAACCTAATATTTAGATTTTTTCTTGGGTTTATGCACAATTTCATGTATCTTTGCAAACTGAAAATTGCAATTTTGTAGATTATGATCGAAGTAAAGATAAACGATGCCAAGCTTCAGCAGGCTGCCGAGGCAGGCATGGATGAATTTGTGAAGGCTTTCGTGGATGCCATCCGCGAAGCAATTGGTGGTGAACTGACTGCCGAGACCATGGCGCAGCTCAACAGCGACCAGATTACTCTTCTGGCTTGGGATATCCTGCACGAGGAGATGATGGATGGCGGAATGGTCCAGCTTATACATAACGGCTACGGTGCTTTCCTCTGGAAGAACCCTACCGACAAGGCGTTTAAAAACTGGGGATTGACAGAACTCTCCAAGCTTATCAAGAAGAGTCATTTCCTGTATAAGACAAACCATGAGGAGATTGAGCGCGATCTGACCGATGAGGAATTCATGGCGCTCTACGAGAAATATCCGGAGTTTGATGATTTTGACGATGAGTTCGTAGAGAACGAAGAGGAGTGGACCAGCAAGGTTGCCTTCTACATCGATGAGCATATCGACAATTTCTGCGAAATTGTCAAAAGTTAATAGTTGATAGTTAATAGCGGCTTCGCCGTATAGCAGGAATGCTCTATAAACTATAAACATTAAGCTATAAACTTATAATACATTATTATATATATGAACAAGCAAGAACAGGAACTCCGTAAGAAGAGTCCGATTCAGATACGCAACAAGAAGGCTTCGTTCGAGTACTTCTTTGTTGACACTTATACCGCAGGCATTGTGCTTACGGGTACCGAGATTAAGTCAATCCGTGGCGGAAAGGCTTCGCTGGTAGATTGTTATTGCGATTTCTATCAGGGCGAACTTTGGGTCAAGGGAATGAACATCTCTCCTTATTTCTATGGTTCTTTCAGCAATCATGAGGCTCGCCGTGACCGCAAGCTGCTCCTTACCAAGCGCGAATTGCGCCGTCTTGAGGAGGATAGCAAACAGCCCGGTTTCACCATTGTTCCAACCCTTATCTTTATCGATAATCACGGTAGAGCCAAGGTGGATATTGCCCTCTGCAAGGGTAAGAAGGAGTATGACAAGCGCCAGACTCTGAAGGAGAAAGAGGACAGAAGAGAGATGGATAGAGCGATCAAGCACTTTTAATACTTTGAACGTTGAGATTTGAACTTTGAACTTTATGAAATGCATCTTATAATGATGTTGTCATTTCGGGCGGTTCTTTTCTCGATGTTTAAATACTCTTCATTATTTAAGTTTTTAGGATAATATGGCAAATCATAAAGTTCAAAGTTCAAAGTTCAAAGCTCAATGTGAAAAGAAGATTCTGATTCTCGATGGTGCCATGGGTACTGAGATTCAGAAGTATAATCTTACAGAGGAAGACTTCAGAGGCGAGCGGTTCCGCGATTTACCGGGCATGATGAAGGGCAACAACGATATGCTCAACATCACTCGTCCTGATGTGATATCAGACATTTACCGACGCTACCTGGAGGCTGGCGCCGATATTATTACTGCGAATACTTTTTCGTGCCAGCGCATTTCACAGGCTGATTATCACCTGGAGAACTGCGCCCGCGAAATGGCATTCGAGGGTGCACGACTGGCACGTATTGAATGCGATAAGTATTCTACACCTGATAAACCACGCTTCGTAGCCGGAGACGTGGGACCAACCAACAAGACATGTTCCATGAGTCCGGACGTCAGCAATCCTGCCGCCCGCGAGATTACCTACGATGAACTTTTCACCGATGTATGTGAACAGGTGGACGGACTTATCGAAGGCGGTGCTGACGTGATTCTCATCGAAACCATTTTTGATACGCTCAACTGCAAGGCGATGATAGACGCGGCGCTCACTATGATGGAGAAACATGGAGTAGAGTTGCCTATCATGATCAGTCTTACGGTGAGTGATTTGGCGGGCAGAACGCTCAGTGGTCAGACCGTAGACGCTTTTCTGGCTTCGCTTTCTCCTTATCCTATCTTCTCTGTTGGCATGAACTGTGCCTTTGGCGCTCCTCAGATGAAGCCTTTCATCGAACACATGGCTCAGGTTGCACCTTATTATATAAGTGCGCATCCTAATGCCGGTTTGCCTAACGAAATGGGTGAATATGACGAGACTGCCGAATCGATGGCACCGCAAATTGCCGAATTCATCGATGAAGGCATCGTGAATATCATTGGTGGCTGCTGCGGCACAAGTCCTGAATTCATCGCTCATTACGCCCGTATTGCTGAGGGTAAGAAACCGCATCAGGTGGTAGAGAAACCTAAGTATATGTGGTTGTCGGGATTAGATCTTCTGCAGGTCGATGATTCCGTGCATTTGCCGGTTGATGCCAACCGTTTTGTAAATGTGGGTGAACGCTGTAACGTGGCTGGTAGCAGGAAGTTCCTGCGTTTGATTAACGAAAAGAATTATGAAGAAGCCATCGGTATTGCACGCAAGCAAGTGGCTGATGGAGCGGCTGTCGTCGACGTGAACATGGATGATGGTTTGCTCGATGCGAAAGCCGAGATGGTTAACTTTCTGAATATGATTGCTGCCGAACCTGACATTGCGAAGGTTCCGGTGATGATTGACTCTTCCAAATGGGATGTCATCGTGGCTGGCTTGAAGTGCTGCCAGGGCAAGTGTATTGTCAATTCCATCAGTCTGAAGGAGGGCGAGGAAGTATTCCTTTCTCATGCCCGCGATGTGTTGCGCTATGGTGCAGCAGTCGTTGTGATGTGTTTTGATGAGGTAGGTCAGGCAACCACTTTCGAGCACCGTATCGAGATAGCAGAGCGTGCTTATCATCTTCTGGTAGATAAATTGGGCATGAATCCGCTCGATATCATCTTCGACCCTAACGTACTTGCCATTGCTACAGGTATGGAGGAGCACGACAATTATGCCGTTGAGTTCATCCGCGCTACAGAGTGGATTCATCAGAATCTGCCTGGCGCACATGTCAGCGGAGGTGTCAGCAACCTCTCGTTCTCATTCCGTGGCAATACTTACATCCGTGAGGCTATCCATTGTGTTTTCCTACATCATGCCCAGCAGGTAGGCATGGACTTCGGTATTGTAAATGCCAAAGCCAGAATGGATTACAATAAAATACCTAAAGAGCAGCTTCAACTCATCGAGGATGTCGTGCTGAATAGGAGAAAAGGTGCAGCTGATGAACTCATCGAGCTTGCAGCAGAGATAAAAGCCCAGGCTGATGCTGCCAAGGCTGCAGCCAAGGCAGGCGGTGTAGCTCCCAAGAAACCTGCTGCGCCGGAATGGCGAAAGGAGAATGTGGAAGAGCGTCTGAAGTATGCGCTGCGCAAGGGTATCACCGATTTCCTGCAGCCGGATATTGACGAAGCACTTACCAAATATCCTCATGCAGTAAATGTAATCGAGGGCCCTCTGATGGACGGCATGAACCTGGTAGGCGAACTGTTCGGAAAAGGCGAAATGTTCCTGCCGCAGGTTGTCAAGACGGCTCGCACGATGAAATCGGCGGTTTCTATCCTTCAGCCTCATATCGAGGCAGAAAAGCAGGGTGGAGCAACAACTGCCGGCAAGATTCTGATGGCAACCGTGAAGGGCGATGTTCATGACATCGGAAAGAACATCGTCTGTGTGGTCATGTCATGTAACAACTACGAAATCATCGACTTAGGTGTGATGGTTCCAGCCGAACAGATTGTACAGAAAGCTATCGATGAAAAGGTAGATGCAATCGGTTTGAGCGGACTTATCACCCCTTCGCTTGAAGAAATGGTTCATGTAGCCCGTGAAATGCAGAAGGCTGGTTTGCGTATTCCTATCATGGTAGGTGGTGCAACGACAAGCGAACTGCATGTGGCTCTGAAGATTGCGCCGGAATATGACGGACCGGTCATCTGGGTGAAAGATGCATCGCTCAATGCAGGAATCTGTGCCCGCTTCCTCAACGAGACCGAATGTCCTAAGTTTGAGGCAGAACTGAAGGAACGCTATGAGCAGCTCCGCAAGAACTATCATGAAGAGCAGGCTAAGATAGCCTCGCTCTCAGAGGCAAGAAAGAACAAGCTGGAGCTGTTCTGATAAAATAAAGAATAACAACGTTTTTAGGATAATTATATGATTAAAACTGTGATTTTTGATATGGGTGGTGTTATCATCACTCTCGACGAGAATGAGGCAGGCAAACGTTTCATTGAGTTGGGTATGAAGGAGTTTGCGGAGAAGATGGACCCTTATAAGCAGGTTGGCTTGAACGGCCAGCTGGAAGAGGGCAAGATTTCCGAGGAGGAATACCGTCGGGAAGTGAGCAAGAAGATTGGCCGCGAGGTAACCTTCGAGGAACTGCAGCATTGCTGGCTGGGCTACATGAAGGAAATTCCAGAACGCAATCTGGTTACTCTCCGCAATCTGAAGAAGCAGGGCTACCGTGTGGTCTTGCTCAGTAACACCAACCCTTATGTATCAGCCTGGGTAGACAGCGAGGCGTTCTCTGGCGACGGTCATCCTATCGGCGATTATTTCGATGCGATGTACCGTTCTTATGAAGTAAAGTATATGAAGCCGGATGAGAATTTCTTCCGTTATGTCCTTTCTCAGGAACACATTCTGCCTGAAGAATGCCTGTTTATTGATGACGGTCCCCGCAACTGCTGCTCAGCCTCTGAGTTGGGCCTGTTTACTTATTGTCCGCAGAATGGCGAAGACTGGTGCGATAAGATTTACGAGCATTTGAAGTAATTATTTGTGGTGATTATTTGCGCTAAAATGCAAATAATTGCCATTTTATTTTGTGCTCTGCAATAAAAAATGTACTTTTGCAGTCGCAAATATTAAATACATAATACAATGATTAAGAAGAAAAGATGGCATTGCTTGCCAGGTCAGCCTCTAACAGAGCTCGACAAGCAGGTGATGTTTTGGGAAAACAAGGGTAAACTTGTTCCTACCCGTGACTTGATTAAAACTCCAGAACAGATAGAAGGCATCCGCAAGAGTGGTGTCGTAAATACCGGTTGTCTCGATGCGGTAGCAGAGATGATCCGTCCGGGAATCAACACCCAGGAGATTGATGATCTCTGCATGCAGTATTGCAAGGATCACAATGCCATTCCTGCGTGCCTCAACTACGAGGGCTATCCTAAGAGCGTTTGTACTTCTATCAACGAAGTGGTTTGCCATGGTATTCCTAAGGAAGAGGATGTGCTCGAAGAGGGCGACATCATCAATGTTGACATGACAACCATCGTAGATGGCTACTATGCTGACGCCAGCCGTATGTTCATTGTTGGCGGCAAGACTACTCCTGAGAAGGAGCAGCTGGTTCGCGTAGCCAAGGAATGCCTGGAAATCGGTATGGAGGTTGCCAAGCCTTACTCGTTTGTAGGTGATATCGGTCATGCTATCGAGAAGCATTGCAAGAAGTATGGTTATGGTGTGGTTCGTGATCTTTGCGGTCATGGCGTAGGTTGCCAGTTCCATGAAGAGCCTGAGGTTCTTCACTATGGTCATAGAGGCACGGGCATGCTGCTCGTTCCGGGCATGGTGTTCACCATTGAGCCAATGATTAACATGGGCACCTGGCAGGTATTCCTCGATGCGGACGATCCATACGGATGGGAAGTAATTACCGGTGATGAGAAACCATCTGCCCAGTGGGAGCACACACTCGTGATGACTGAAACGGGGGTAGAGATTTTGACACACTAGTGTTAGTTAATAGTTGATAGTTTATAGTTAATAGGGCATTCTTGCTTGAGTCTCATGGATAAGGTGGTTTATGCTATAAACTATAAATTATAAATTATAAACTTTGATATAATGAAGGATATATATATATTAGGTATAGAGAGCAGCTGCGACGATACCTCTGCCGCAGTGCTCAAGAATGGTGTGCTGCTGAGCAATGTAACCGCCTCTCAGGAGGTTCATAGGGCTTATGGAGGAGTTGTTCCGGAGTTGGCTTCCCGTGCTCATCAGCAGAATGTAGTTCCTGTCGTTGACCAGGCTATTGCGCGTGCCGGCATCAAGAAGGAAGATCTTTCTGCCGTAGCCTTCACCCGTGGTCCGGGTCTGATGGGCTCGCTTCTCGTGGGTGTGAGTTTTGCCAAGGGATTTGCCCGTTCGCTCAATATCCCGATGATAGATGTAAACCATCTGCAGGGACATGTGATGGCTCATTTCATCAAGGAGAGCGATGATGACCAGAGCGCACCTCCGTTCCCATTCATCTGTCTTCTCGTGAGCGGTGGAAATTCGCAGATTGTAAAGGTGAATGCCTACAACGATATGGAAGTACTGGGACAGACCATCGACGATGCAGCTGGCGAGGCTATTGACAAGTGCGCCAAGGTGCTGGAGTGGGGCTATCCTGGTGGTCCTGTCGTAGACAAGTATGCACGCCAGGGCAATCCTAAGGCATTCAGTTTCTCCGAACCTCATATTCCGGGGTTGAACTACAGTTTCTCCGGCTTCAAGACCAGTTTCCTCTACAGCTTGCGCAAATGGGTGGCTGCAGATCCTGATTTTGTAGAGAAGAACAAGTACGATCTGGCTGCCAGCATCGAGTTTACCATCGTTGATATTCTGATGAAGAAACTCCGCATGGCTGTCAAGCAGACTGGCATTAAGCATGTGGCTGTAGCTGGAGGTGTAAGTGCCAATAATGGTTTGCGCAACGCTTTCCGCGATCATGCCAAGCGCTTCGGCTGGACTATCTATATCCCTAAGTTCAGCTATACTACCGATAATGCGGCAATGATTGGCTGTGTGGGAACCTTCAAGTATCGTGATGGCGATTTTGCAACCATCGACTTGCCAGCCTATAGTAAAGTAACATTTAAGTAATTAAGAGTTTATAGTTTATAGTTAATAGGGCTATCTTGCTTCAAGGTGGTTCATGCTATAAACTATAAACTGTAAACTGTAAACTAAACAAGATGGAATTTGAAACAAAGATATTGAGCAAGGGCATCCAGGAGATGCTCTACAACAGTGACAAGACAGTAGGCACAGCGGAGAGCTGCACAGGCGGTCGTATCGCCGAGGCGCTGATTTCTGTGCCAGGTGCCAGCAATTACTTCAAGGGTGGCGTAGTAAGCTACACCAATGAGGTAAAGGAGAATCTTCTGGGCGTTAGCCATGAGGTTCTTGAGGAGCAGACTGCCGTTTGTGAAGAAGTGGCTAGGGAGATGGTGCTCGGCACAATCAAGACCCTGAATGTAGACTTCGCCATTTCTGCAACGGGCGTGGCTGGTCCTACGGGTGGAACTCCAGCCATTCCTGTGGGCACAATCTATGTAGGTTATGGCGATAAGAACGATGTTCGCGTAGTAAAACTCACAGAAGATTTCGGTCGCGACATTAACCTTGCAATTGCCACAAATACAGCGCTTAAAGGCATGCTCGAATTCTTGAAAGAACATGCTGAAGAACTTAAAAAAGAGGCTTAAATTGCTAATTTAAGGCTATCAAATATTAATAATCCTTAAAAGGCAGCGTTCTTTTAGGGATTATTTTGTTATTACCAAATAATTTTGTAATTTTGCACTCTGTTTGGAATAGGTATCAATTAACGAATTACAAAATTAAAGATAGAAATGTCTAAGATTTGTCAAATTACAGGTAAGAAGGCACAGTTAGGTTGCAATGTGTCTCACTCAAAGCACCGTACAAAGAGAAGCTTTGACGTTAACCTCTTCAGCAAGAAATTCTACTATGTAGAAGAGGGTTGCTGGATCAGCCTCAAGATCAGCGCTGCTGGTCTTCGTCTTATTAACAAAGTAGGTCTCGATGCTGCCTTGAATCAGGCAGTAAAGAAGGGCTATGTAGATTGGAAGGACATTAAAGTAATAGGAGAATAAATATCATGGCAAAGAAAGCAAAAGGTAATAGAGTACAAGTTATCCTCGAGTGCACTGAGCATAAGAACAGTGGTATGCCAGGTACAAGCCGTTACGTGACTACAAAGAATCGTAAGAACACTCCTGAGCGTCTTGAGTTGATGAAGTACAACCCAATCCTTAAGAAGATGACTCTTCACAAGGAGATTAAGTAAGCTTAGCTTACAAGTTTAATAATTTTATCAATTTAAATAGACTATGGCAAAGAAAGCGGTCGCTACCCTCCACGAAGGTAACATGGATGGTCGCGCATATACAAAGGTTATCAAGATGGTTAAGAGCCCTAAGACTGGTGCATACGTTTTCGATGAGAAGATGGTACCAAACGAGGCTGTTAAGGATTTCTTCAAGGATTAATTTCCTTGCAGATGATGCATCGTTGAATTAAGATTACATCAAAATTCAAATATAAAGATAAAGGTCGCTACCCAAATAGGGGAGCGACCTTTTTTTTGTATTACTTTTCTTAGGTCCCTAAAATAGTTTTTGGTTTCTTTCATATTGTCATTTGACGATATCTTATCGCCAAGTGACGGATCTTCTTGCATTTGACTTCTCTTATCACCGTTTAACGTCTCTCACAGCCTGGCTCTCTAACGGATTCTCCGGCCAGAAATGCTTAGGGTAGCGGCGCTTCAGTTCCTTGCGTACTTCGAAATAAGTGCCTTGCCAAAAACTTGCGAGATCCTGAGTAAGCTGAACGGGCTTGAAGCCGGGAGATAACAACTCAAGCAGAAGAGGCTGTTTGCCGGCATCGACAGTCGGTGTTGATGTCATTCCGAAACACTCCTGAAGCCGCACACTTAGAACCGGAGCTTCGGCTCCCTGGCGGTAATCGATGCGGATATTGCTGCCAGATGGCACACGGATGTGGGTAGGAGCAAGGCGGTCTATCTCCTGCTGAAGGTCGTAAGGAAGGATGTTCCATAAGATTTCACACAGGTTGAGTTTCTTCAGTTCAGCTACTGTCGTTTTCATCTTCCCGCCCTCTTCAAGATAGAATGGGAGCCACGCTTGGGCAGTTGTCAGGAGATGCTCTGTTGACAGGTCAGGAATCTCCAAGTCCGGATGCCACTCAGCTACTTGTGCCACGCGCTGTTGCAGGCGATGAACGGATTCGTTCCAATCGAACATGCTGAGTCCGTCTTTTCTGGCAGCTTCGCAGATAATGTCTGAAACCATTTCTCGGCTGGCATTCTGTATCGGCTTGCTTTCAATAATGAGCGCTCCTATACGGGTTTCCTGCTGCATCTTCACTGCCAGCGCTTTACTGTCCCAGGAAATATTCTCGCAGGTTTGCACCGGCAAGTCCTTCCAGTTGACGGGGGCAGAGAGAAATACTTTTCCCTTCCGACCCTGCGCAGGATTGGATGATGAGGTTGAAGAGAGGTTGAGTGATGCGATGGCAAGCCATTCGTTTGACGCCATGCTGTCATTTGGGTCGATGAAAATCGTGTTGCCATTTGACATCTTGAAGTTACCCGCATGGTCGGTAGCATGGGCGATGCGCTCCGGATAAGCTAGGGCGATGAGATAGCCCACTTCCTCAGCATCAATTGGCTCGTTGTCTTCCTTGATACGCAGCATCTTTCTGTATTCCTGTGCAATCTGAGCGATACGGTTCCAACGTCCCAGATTCTTCTTGCTGCGTGCTGAACGGAGGATAGAAAGGCGGAGCACCATGTCAGAATCCTCATTTTCGCCCATCGGGTCTTTTTCTTCCAGCAGAGCTGCAATGTCGCAGGCCAGGGCTTGACTTGTCGGAGAATCGCTGCTGATCATCATCTTGGCGATGCGCGGATGACAAGGAAGCTGGGCCATTCTGCTGCCTTCTTCGGTGATGCTGCCACTGAGAGCATGAGCATCATGTTCAGAAGTGAGGGCATTGAGCGACTTGAGAAGTTGCTGTGCCAGGACAAGGTTACCCTTAGGAGGAAGGGTGAGCCATGGCAGCAGTTCCGGCTTGTTTTCGCCGAAAGCAGCAATGTCGAGAACCATGGAAGAGAGATCTGCATCCAGTATTTCGGGCAGCCGTTGTTCAGGCATCAGATGTTCCGATGTCTGTGTCCAAAGCCGGTAACATACGCCCGATGTGATTCTGCCCGCACGTCCCCTTCGTTGCGTAGCCATATCCTGACTGATGCGAACGGTTTCGAGATGACTTAAGCCTGTGCGGGCGTCGTAAACCAGTTTCCGGCAGAGTCCGGAATCCACAACGATTCTTACCCCCTCGATGGTAAGAGAAGTTTCGGCGATAGGAGTGGCCAATACGATTTTCCGCTCGTCCGGCTTGGAAGGAGCAATAGCGAGCCGCTGCTTTTCAGGCGAGAGGTTGCCGTAGAGCGGATAGATTTCCGCAGAAGGCAAGGCAGAGCGGAGCAGTTCTTCGCATTTCATAATTTCCCCTTGTCCCGGCAGAAAGGCAAGAATGTCGCCTTCCTGATTTCTGAAAGCCTGACAGATGGTGGCAGCCATTTCCTGTGCAACCTGATATCTGTCGATGTCGTGGTCTGCATAAATGGTTTCTATCGGAAACATCCTGCCTTCACTCTCGATGAGCGGAGCGTGGAGCACCTGACAGATGTTTGAAGCATCAATGGTTGCCGACATGATGATGATTTTCAGGTCGAGGCGGATGATTTCCTGTGTTTGTCGGGCAAGCGCCAGCGCCAGGTCGGAGTTGATGCTGCGCTCATGAAACTCATCAAAGATGAGGCACGAAACGCCTTCGAGCGTAGCATCATTGACCAGCATTCGGGTGAGAATGCCCTCGGTTAGGACTTCGATGCATGTTTCTTCCGAAACCTTGCTTTCGAATCTTACCCGATAGCCGATGGTTTTGCCCACGGGCTCACCCAGAATCTGTGCCATCCGTTCGGCTATCTGGCGAGCTGCCAGGCGGCGCGGTTCGAGCATCAGAATCTTACCCTGACTTTTAAGATGTTCATGGATGAAGCCTTCCGATGCCTGATCGCTCATGCCCCGCAGAATGGTGAGTGGGAGGAGGGTAGATTTACCGGCTCCAGGAGGTGCTGTAATAACAAGGTTAGCCGACTCCATCAATGCTTCATTGACAGAGTCGGCTATCTGGAAAGCTGGCAGATGACCAGCTTGCTGTTCTATTCTATCTAAGTTCATTTCTTCTTATTTCACAAACTTCAGAAACTCTTTTTTCATTTCACAAACTTCAAAATCTCCTTGCTCTTTCTGCCCTTCTTGGCTGGAATCGGCATGAAGCCTTCTGTGAGTCCTGTTTTATCTGTCATAGTCTGGAAAACTGAGGCGGCATAGGAAGAGAGTTTTTTCTCTGCCAGTTCTTGCTTAATAGCATCCTCATCATAATCATCTGCATAGAGCAGAGTGTGCAAATCGTCAAGATATTTTTGCGGAATATTCTGATGCGGCATGCGGCTTTTTATCTGCATGATCTGTGCGATGATTGCCTGCTTGGTCTGGGCAGCGATAGCTTCTGCCTTTTGCTGTTCGAAGGCTGCCAGTGTCTCCTCATCCGTCTCCTGCCAATTCTGTATCATGGCTTCGGTTGTGGTAAGATGACTGTAGCCTGCATAGCGAATCAGGGCGATGTGCTTGTTCCAACCCTTCTTTTCGAGATAGCTTTTCTCCATAGGGGTAGTAGCTACTACGAGGTTAGCTTTGGCGTACATGGCTTTCTGATACATAGCCTGTTGCAGCGAGCGCTTCAAGTAAGGGGTGTTGCAGTTTCGCTCAGAAATATCGCCTAGTGGACAAACGATGTAGGGAATGTCCATCTGCTTAGCTTTCTTGGCTATCTGGGCTCCCTGCCATGTCCATGCTCCGATAATCAATACAATGTCGGCATCAGCCAGACTGTTGGTTATGTCGAGCTGCTTATTCAAGGCTTCGATGTATGGAAGATACATCTTCAGCAACTTCTTATGGTTGGAAATGAACAAATATACTTTCATCGTTCTGTCGATTATTTTTAACTGTTATTATTTCTGATAGACTGTTGCTTTCTTTAACCCTGTCTAGAGTTTATGAGAAGTGAAATCGTTTTTGTCAGCACGCCAGTAGCGCAACTTGGTAGCCAGATTTCTCCAGATAATTCCATATTCGAAGAATGGCAGTTTGAACATCGCTATTCCGTCATCAAAGTGTTTGATAGCCTTGTTGGCTATCAGCATTCTCACGATGAACAGCAGGAGAAAACTGAAACCTGCGCATCCTGTAAGAATCCAGTTCTTCATAAGGATAGAGTAGGCTGCTACAGCCAGCGTTGCTATCAGACTGAGATGCGGCATGAGATGGTCGAAGAACATGAGGATTCTCATGGAACCGGCTCTTTCCAGACTCTTGCGTGAAGCCTGCAGATAGAGGTGGGCATTATGCCAGCTCTTGCTCGATGGTGCTTCACGGATGAGCCATGCATCACAATCAAGTTCTGTAGCTGTATCGCCACAATGTGCATACTTGTTGACAAGAAAATCGTATTCGCCACGAACATATTCCAGGTTGCCCTGATAGCCCTGTTCCTTCATGAAGTCGCTCTTGCGGAAGGCTACGTTTGGCATGTGGCTGCGATAACCATAGGTCTGTTGGGCACGGCGCAAAACATAGTAAGCCTTGCGGATGCTGTCGAAACGGCGTACGCTCTTGGTTTCCTCATCAAGGGCTACATATCCCAATACCAGATGGTTAGGGTCCTGACATTGACGGGCCATGGTTTGCAGCCACTTGTCGTTGCTTGGGCGGCAATTAGGCTCTGTCAGAATAATCCATTCATGTTTGGCAGCCTTCACACCCAGTGTAATCTGCAATTTCTTGCGGCTCATGTAGCGTGAACTCTCAGGAATATAAGTATAATAAAGGTGAGGGTTCTCGGCAGCAAGGCGCTTCAGGAAATCTTGTGTTTCGCCATCTGTACTCTGGCAGACTACGATTACCTGATAGTCGGCAGCATACTGCTGACGCAGGAACATGGGGAGATTCCTCTCCAGTTCAGCCAGATTATCGTGTGCGGTAATGAGTATGCTGACAGGAGGTTGATTCTCTGCCGTTTCTGTTTTTTGAAAGCGCAACGAGCGCAGAAATGGATTTATCAGCGATCCGAGAACCGCCAATAAAACCACCACTGCGCCTGCTATTATAGTAGTTGTACTAATGATCATCATTTTCTTTTTCTCGTAATATAGAAAGTTAGAGAAAGGAGAATCCTATAAACTCTTAACTTTTAAACTTTCAACTATATTAAAAGTCTTCTGTAATATAACCCTTTGGTAACTGGCGGCAGTTATACTGGCTCGCCATGATCTCACCATAGGCACCGGCTGAGCGGAGGGCGATGAGGTCGCCGCGATGGGCTTTGTTGATGTCGACAGCCTTGCCGAAGACATCGCTAGATTCGCAGATAGGACCTACTACGTCGTAAGTTTCAACAGGCTCATCGCTTGAGATATTCTCAATCTTATGGTAAGCCTGATAGAGAGCTGGACGGATGAGGTCAGTCATTCCTGCATCTACGATGGCAAACTGCTTGGCTGTGCCCTGCTTGATGTAGAGCGTCTTGGTGATGAGAGAACCCATCTGGCCCACAACAGCACGGCCCAATTCGAAGTGAAGCTTCTGACCATTGCGCAACTTCAGTTTCTTAGCGTATGTATCGAAATAATCCTTGAAATCAGGGATTGGCTGTCGGTTTGGATGGTTATAGTCAATGCCCAGTCCGCCTCCCACATTGATGTTCTTCACAACGATGTGATGTGCTTCAAGCTGGTTCTGAAGTTCGTTGATACGGTTGCAGAGTGCCTCGAAATCGCCCATGTCGAGAATCTGGCTTCCGATGTGGAAGTGCAGTCCGAGGAACTGGATGTTCTTCATCTTGGCTGCTTCTTCGATAACAGATTCCATGTCGCGCATGGCAATGCCGAATTTGTTTTCTGCCAGACCTGTTGTGATGTTAGCATGCGTATGGGCACCTACATCCGGATTGATGCGGAAACAAACCTGCGCAATCTTATTCTGTTTTTCAGCCAGTTCGTTGATGATTTCCAACTCCGGAATGCTCTCTACATTGAAGCAGAAGATGCCTTTCTCCAATCCGAGGTTGATTTCCCAATCGCTCTTGCCTACACCTGCGTAAACGATCTTGCTGGCTGGGAAACCGGCTTTGATGGCTGCCTGAATTTCTCCTCCGCTCACACAGTCAGCTCCTAAACCAGCCTGACAGATAATATTGAGCACCTTAGGGTTAGCATTTGCCTTTACGGCATAGTGTACCTCAAAGCCCTCGTGCTTGCCAGCCTCTTCATTGATGGTCTTCAATGTCTGGCGCAACACATTGGTGTCGTAATAGTAGAACGGAGTCTGTATCTCCTGAAACTTATCTATCGGAAATGTACCTTTCATTTCGCTTAATCTTAAATTAATACCTTATTATAGTCAAATTAGAATATCCAATTTATTGTAAATCAGAATATCCAACGAAGAGTGGACAGGAAGCATTACATACGAATTCTTCTCTCTTCACTCTTCGTTCTTCACTTAGATTACTTCTCGAACAATACGTTGCTCAAGTTCTGCAATGCCTGCTTCTTATCTTTCTCTCTGATGAGGAATGAGATGTTGTAGTTAGAACCACCATAAGAAATCATGCGTACAGGAATATTCTTCATCGCATCGGTAGCGATGGTCTCGAAGCCAACGTTGCTCCAGTCCAAATCACCTACAACGCAGATGATACACATGTCTGAATCTACAGTTACTGTACCATATTTCTTCAGCTCATTTACGATGTCGTTAAGATGAGCATCATTATCAATACTCATGCTGACACCCACCTCAGAAGTAGCAATCATGTCGATTGGAGTCTGATAGCTCTCGAAGATTTCGAATACCTTGCGGAGGAAACCTGTAGCGAGCAACATGCGGCTACTCTTGATCTTGATGGCTGTGATGTTGTCCTTGGCAGCAACAGCCTTGATCTTGCCGCGTACAATGACATTGTCGATGATTGTACCATCGGCCTTAGGGTCCATGGTGTTCTTCAAACGGACAGGAATGCCTGCATACTTAGCTGGCTGAACACAGGTAGGGTGGAGAATCTTGGCACCGAAGTAAGCCAACTCGGCAGCCTCCTCGAAGTTCAACTGGCGAACAGCCTCGGTGTACTCTACGACACGAGGGTCGTTATTGTGCATTCCGTCGATATCTGTCCAGATCTGAATCTCCTCAGCAGGAAGAGCTGCACCGATAAGAGATGCGGTGTAGTCGCTACCGCCACGCTGCAGATTGTCAACCTCGCCGTATGCGTTGCGGCAGATGAAGCCCTGAGTGATGTAAATCTGATAGCCCTGGTTCTGCTCCATGATAGCAGCCAACTTCTCCTTGATGTACTGAGGATCTGGCTCTGCGTTCTTGTCTGTGCGCATGAAGTCTAATGCGCTGAGCAATACAGCCTTTACGCCCTGTTCCTTCAAGTAGTTTACAACCATGTTGGTGCTCATCATCTCGCCCTGCGCCACGATGCTCTTCTCCTCGAAAGAAGTGAAGAGGTCTTTGGTGAATGAGCGGAGATAGTTGAATTCGCCCTGCAAGAACTCACGAGTAGTATTTTTCATCTCCTCGGTAGAGTAGAGTTCTTCTACATGCTGCATGTATTTCTTCTCCAAGTTGTTGATTACCTCGTTGGCGCCCTCTGGATTCTTCTTGTAAAGATAGTCAGAGATTTCAACGAGAGAGTTTGTTGTACCGCTCATCGCAGACAATACGATGAAAGTTGGTTCACCTGATTCTGTAACCAAAGAGGCTACTCCCTTCATGCGCTCTGGTGAGCCTACAGAAGTACCTCCGAATTTCATTACCTTCATAGTCGTAATTTTATTTAATTATTTCACTTAATTATCTTCTCCATCCTCTGTGAGGTCGATGCGGTTGTACTCGTTGGTTACGTCGTAGAGCACACCTTCCTTACAGCGGTAAACGATGCCTGGGAATTTATCGAGCATCGGGATGTTATGGGTTGTCATCACAACAGCAGTGCCTTGTTTGGTGATGTCTTTCAGCAGACTCACGATGTTGCTGGCAGTCTCTGGGTCGAGATTGCCTGTAGGCTCATCAGCGATGATGATCTTAGGATTGTTGAGAATGGCGCGGGCGATGGCTACACGCTGCTGCTCACCACCTGAGAGCTCATGAGGCATCTTGTCGATTTTATCAATCATGCCCACTTCGTTGAGCACCTCTTCGATGCGCTTTTCTCTGTCTTTCTTGTTTTTCCAGCCTGTTGCCTTGAGCACGAATTCAAAGTTCTTGCGAACGGTGCGGTCGTGGAGCAACTGGAAATCCTGAAAGATGATTCCCAACTCCTTTCGCAGAGCCGGAATCTCCTTTCGCCTGATGGTCTTGAGGTCTCTGCCGAGAATTTCAGCCTTCTCGGTTTCGCCCTCTACAAGGTCTAGTTCGCAATAAAGTGTCTTTAATAGCGAACTTTTACCTGAGCCGACTTTTCCGATAAGGTAGGCGAATTCTCCTTCGTCAATATGAAAATTGATGTTCTGGAGCACGCACTTGTCGGCCTGATATATGCTGACGTTCTGATAATCTATTAACATTTTCTATTTTTTTCTCCTTAATGTTGTTTTGTTATTTCATTTCGCCCTTGCTCTTGGCAACGCGGCGTTTCTTATCCCATTCCGGATCGTGACGCATCTGAAGTTCTTTCACTACATCTTCTATTCTCAAGCCCTTGCTTGTGAGCAGAACGATGAGGTGATAGAGAAGGTCTGAACTCTCGTAAATGAGTTTCTCATTGTTTCCGTTTGTTGCCTCAATGATGGTTTCAACGGCTTCTTCTCCAACCTTTTGCGCCATTTTGTTGACGCCTTTCTTGAAGAGACTCGTAGTGTAGCTTCCTTCTGGCATTTCTTCGTGGCGCTTGTTGATGAAGTCCTGAAGTTCTGAGAGGAAGAGGATTGGGTTGAGTGTGTTCTCTTCTGCCCAGCAGGTGTCTGTGCCTTTGTGGCAGGTTGGACCATCAGGGTGAACCTTTACCAGCAAGGTGTCGTTATCGCAGTCGTTCTGAATACTAACGAGGTTCAGGAAGTTGCCTGATGTCTCACCCTTAGTCCAGAGGCAGTTGCGCGAACGGCTCCAGAATGTTACCTTTTTGGTTGCTATTGTCTTATCGTATGCTTCCTGGTTCATGAAACCAAGCATCAAGACGTTCTTTGTAACTGCGTCTTGGATGATGGCAGGAACCAGTCCGCCCAATTTTTCGAAATCTATTTTCATTTTATCTTGTTTTAATTTTCTTGCATTATTATATTCACGTGTTTCAATATTCTCACGTTTCTATATTCTCACGTTTCTATATTCTCACGTTGATTCCTTCTTCTCTCAGATATTTCTTGAGGTCAGGAATGGCGATTTCGCCAAAGTGGAACACGCTGGCTGCCAGGGCTGCATCTGCCTTGCCTAGGGTAAAAGCATCACGGAAATGCTCCATCTTTCCTGCACCACCTGAGGCGATGATAGGAATGCTTACTTCTTCGGCAAGACGGGCGAGGGCCTCGTTTGCGAATCCCTGTTTCACGCCGTCGTGATCCATACTGGTGAAGAGAATCTCGCCTGCACCTCGGTCGGCCACTTCCTTAGCCCAGTCAAACAGTCCTAGTTCCACCCGTTCTCTTCCGCCTTTCACATAACAGTGCCAGCCGTCAGAATCGAGACGTGCATCAATGGCGCATACGCAAACCTGTGAGCCATAATGGTTGGCAATCTCATTGATGAGCTCCGGATGTCGGATGGCAGCACTGTTGATGCTCACCTTGTCAGCTCCTGCGTTGAGCAGGCGGTCAACATCTTTGAGTTCATTGATTCCACCTCCCACAGTAAATGGGATATTGATTTCGGCAGCCACGCGGGTTACCATATCCGTAAAGGTTTTGCGCTCTTCGAAACTCGCTGTAATATCGAGAAATACGAGCTCATCGGCTCCAGCATCGCTATAAGCCTTTCCCAGTTCTACCGGGTCGCCAGCGCTGCGTAGGTTCACGAAGTTGGTTCCTTTAACCGTCTCACCGTTCTTCACGTCAAGACAAGGAACGATTCGCTTAGCCAATCCTTTGCTTTTACTTTGAACTTTCACCATTGTATTTAAATTCTTATCAATTGAAGCTTTAGCCCCTACAGGCGTGTCGAGAATAGCTCCGAGCTATTAACTGTCAACTATCAACTGTTAACTATTAACTAGTTTGTCAATATCGATTTTCCCTTCGTAGAAAGCTTTTCCAAATACTACGGCAGGAATACCTGCAGCTTCCAAAGTTTCGATGTCTTCGTTGCAACTCACTCCGCCTGAGGCGATAAGATGCAGTTGAGGATAGGCAGCCATTACTTCTTTGTAAAGTTCGATGGCAGGTCCTTGCAGCGTTCCGTCTTTACTGATTTCAGTGCAGAGAACGTAGCGTACTCCTTTATCGATGTACTTTTTCAGGAAAGGAAGGAGATCTTCAGAAGAATCTTCTTTCCATCCGTTGATAGAAATCTTTCCGTTTCTTACGTCGGCTCCCAGAATCAGGCGGTCGGCTCCATATTTGTCCAGCCATTGCATGAAGAGTTCTGGATTGGTGACGGCAATACTGCCCACTGTAACCATGCTTGCTCCTGCAGCAAAAGCCTTCTCAATATCTTCTTCGGTCTTGATTCCGCCACCGAAATCAACCACGAGAGAAGTTTCTGTGGTAATGGCCTTTAACACCGCATCATTTACGATGTGCTTTGACTTGGCTCCATCGAGGTCTACTACATGAAGGCGCTTGAAGCCCATCTGCTCAAACTGTTTTGCAACCTCGGCAGGATTGTCATTGTAAACCTTCTTTTGGTCGTAATCGCCTTTTGTAAGACGAACACACTGGCCATTTATCAAGTCGATAGCTGGAATTAATTCTATCATATTTATAATTTCTCTTTTATTTTATCTCTAAAAAGTTCTTTAAAATCTGTTCGCCTACCTTTCCGCTTTTTTCCGGGTGGAACTGACAAGTATAGAAATTGTCTTTGTGGAGCGATGCGCTATAAGGAAGAATGTATTCTGCCTTGGCAATGGTCTCCTCGCAGAGTGGTACATAATAACTATGTACGAAATAGGAGTAGGGATGAAGCAGCGCATCAGTGATAGACTTGTCTGAGTCTGAATCTATTCTGTTTCCGAACCCCTTATAAAGGTCTGTCTTCAAATCATAGATTTCATTCCATCCCATGGCAGGCACCTTGTCTTCGTGCTTCTGAGGTTGGAATCGTTTCACGTCAACATCAAAGATTCCGATGCAGTCTACGTCACCTTCCTCAGAATGGCGGCACAAGAGTTGCTGTCCCACACAAATGCCCAGGACGGGTTGCTTCAAGTCTTTGATTACTTGATCAAGCTGATGAGCCTTCAGATATTCCATTGCTTCTTTAGCCTGACCTTGTCCCGGGAAGAGCACACGGTCTGCCTTCTGGAGCATTTCTGCATCATCTGTCAGTACAGGTTCGATGCCTAAACGCTTCATGGCGTTGACTACGGAATAGATATTTCCGGCATTATATTTTACGATTGCTACATCCATAACCTAACGTAATTCATGTCTATTTCTTATTTTTCGATGCAAAGGTACACATTTTCTTTTAATTTAAAGAAAATAAAAGCAAAAAGATTACGAAATATAGTAGATTTCTTTCAGAAAGTTAGAAATATGGCGTGTTTTTACGTTTTCGTTAAGTGAAAAAGGAGCAATTCGATGTAAGCCAACATCCAATTGCTCCTTTTGAGGTGTTTATTTTGATAATCAAAACTTCTTAGTTTTCTTCTTCACTGTCTGCTGTGCGGAGAATGATAGAAGTTGCTCCGATGGTGAACAGGGTTCCGTCTTCGATAACGCGGCGTTCTCTGTCGCCCAGAATTTCATTGTCAACGAAAGTTCCTGTATAACTTGGTCCATCGCGGAGCACATATTTCAATTTGCCTTTCTTGTCGCGACTAACGTTGATTACGCAATGGTTCATGTCAACGCTTGGATCTACGGTTTCGATAGGGCAGTTGATTCCACTGTTCTTCATGTAGCGGCCGATGATGTTGTCGCCCAGCTGGAGCGGGATGACCTGCTTGTAAGCGAATACGTTCTCGATGACAACGATAGAACCGTATCCCTTCTCGTTGGCATTCTCGTCAAGCTTTTCTTCTTTGCGGGTTTCGCGGAGCTTTGAAACTCCCATTCGGATGCCAAACTGCTTATTGCAATTAGGGCAAACGAAAACGAGACTCTGACCAGCCTGATACTTGGTCTCATCGAAGGTGATAAAATTATCGCACTTAGGACAACGTACTCTTTTCATATTCTTATTCTTGCTTTTCTGTCTATATTATAATAATGTGTTGTAGAAGTTTCCGATACTCCTTGCTCTTGAGTCCTAGCTATAAACTATAAACTCTTAACTATCAACTATTCTTTCACTTTCGTAATCCAGCCGTCAGTAAAAGCATCATAGTTGTGTAAGCGGTTGAGAGCAGAATAAGCTTCGCCCTCGGTAGAGTAAGTTCCGTATATAACTTTCACATTATTATCTGTAATCAACACTCTGGCTTCCTTGAATCCCTTGTTCTGGAGGAGTTCAGCATAGCAGGCAGCATTGCGCTTGGTAACACGACTTGCCAAAACGATGCTGTAGTAAGAAGAAGCTGTTTGCAATTCATTGTCCTGAGCCATATTGGCAGATTTTGCAGGAATGCTTTCTTCTGCCTGTGATTCTGTACTGAGCACCAGTTCTTGAGGTTGAGCAACCTTATTTATCTCCTTAGGCATGATGCGGTTCAGCATGCCCGTGTCGATTTGGCTCTTCTGGACAGTTGGAGTTCCCAATGGAGAAGAGTAGGTGAAGAATGCAATGAGGGCGATGCAGGCTGCTGCAATATTGCGCAACCAGCTCTTCTTGATGCTGATGAACTCTGCATTTGATTCTTCTTCATCTTCATCGTTAACGAACACAGAATTGTTGACAGAGAGTCCGCTCTCCATCTTCTGGTTACTATCCTGATTCTTGACTTTGCTTTCTGTACGATTGTTCTCTATTGTCTTTGCAGGCATTTCTATGATTGAAGCAGCTGAATCTTCTGTCTTCTGAGCCTCTTCTGCAGAAATCTGCGCGAGTGGGAGCATGTTTAAGCCGCCCAAGCCATACAACTCAGGTGTAAGAATGCCCGCCTCACATGGTTCGAAGGTGTAGTTTCCGTCTTCGTTCAATATGATAGTGCCAATATCGTTCAGTTCAAATTTGCCTGAATTCTCCAATGTCTGACGCATCTCTGTCACCTCATCAGCAATGCGGTTCAATGCTTCCGGATAGCTGATGTCGTATGCTTCAACATACGAAAGTGCAAGGAGAGAATCGTTCATCTGGAGCTGTGGATTAAAGCCAATAGTTCTCAGCGGTGGCAAAAACATGCTGTCTCTGCCATCGTAACGCGCATCTACATGATGAGCCATGAAGCCACCAAATCCTGGGACAATCACGCAATCGTTGCTCAAAAGTAGGATCTCTATATGTCTTTCTAGTTTATTCACGTTTGCAAAGGTAGTGAATTTTTCGGAAATGACCAACAGAAAATGGAGAAAATTTTCGATGAAATCATAAAAAGTCTAATTTGTTTTGTCGTTTCGGGAAAAAGTATTACCTTTGTGCCTAAAATAAATAAGGTATATAAATCTATGAAATATACAGAGACAGAAATTGAAGGAGTCTGGCTGATAGAACCTCGGGTGTTTGATGATGCTCGCGGCTATTTCTTTGAAGCATGGAAGCAGGCTGAATTCGATGCTCACGTTGGAGGGCATGTGGAGTTTGTACAAGATAATGAATCGATGTCGGCTCGTGGTGTGCTCAGAGGTTTGCATTATCAGAAAGGCAGTTTCTCACAGGCAAAGTTGGTGCGTGTCATCAAAGGCCGCGTGCTGGATGTTGCTGTTGACTTGAGAAAGGGCAGCAAGACTTTCGGTAAATATGTAATGGTAGAATTGAGTGGAGAGAACAAACGTCAGTTTTTCATTCCTCGCGGTTTTGCCCATGGTTTCCTGGTACTGAGCGACGAAGCAATCTTTACTTATAAGGTTGACAACGTTTATGCTCCTGAACATGAAGCCAGCATTCATTGGGATGATCCTACCATCGGAATCAAATGGCCTATTGATGGTGTTGAGGTGCTTACGTCTGAAAAAGACAGAACCAAGGCAAAGTCTTTCGAAGAGGCTGATTATTTCGAGTAGAATTGGCACAGACTTTTACCGATTAATTTATTTATAGAACTCATCATGAAAAAGATAGTTAATTTATGGCTGCTCAGCTGTATCTTGACTCTTGTTGCTTGTGGGCAAAAGACTGAAAAGCAACAGGAGGTGAAGGAAGATGCGGCAGCTAAAAAGATGTTGCAAGGCATTTGGCTGAACGATGACGATGAGGATGATGTGGCGTTCCGCGTAAAGGGCGACACGATTTATTATCCTGATTCAACCAGTCAGCCTGTCTACTTCTATATTGCTGGCGATACGCTTGTAATGAAGGGTGCTAATATTGCAAAATATCCGATTGTAAAACAGGCTGAGCATATTTTCCAGTTTAAGGTACAGAATGGAGATATGGTAAAGCTGGTGAAGACGGAAGACAAATCGTATTTGCAGCAGTTCACCCACAATCATGCTTCTGTGGCGCTGAATCAGAACACGCTGATCAAGCGTGATACGGTGGTTGTAAGGGGAGATGAGAAATATCATCTTTACGCACAGGTTAATCCAACAAGTTATAAGGTCTACAAGAGTTCTTATAATGATGATGGAGTGGAGGTTGATAATGTTTACTATGATAATATTGTGAATCTGCATGTTTATCATGGTGCCAACCGTCTGTTCTCTCGAGATTTCCATAAGAAAGATTTCGATAAGCAGGTTCCTGCTTCATTTTTGGATCAGGCTATATTGAGCGACATCGTATTCAGTAAAATTGATGAATCTGGCATTCATTATCTTGCTGTGCTGGCAATGCCTGACAGCAGTTTGAGTTATCAGGTTGAGGTAATCATCTCCTTCGAAGGAAAAATGAACATGCGGGTTAAGAGCTAAAATGAAATAAAAAGTCGCCCTGAAAGGGAAAGCATTGAATGTAAGATGCTTTTCTCCTTTCAGGGTGATTTTTTTTGTTTTATGTACTTATTTTTGTTTTATGTACTTAACCCAGAGCGCAAGCTCTGGGCTAGATTTTAATTGAAGAATCCCAGCAAAGCTCCGGCTGCAACAGCAGATCCGATGACTCCCGCAACGTTTGGTCCCATGGCGTGCATGAGAAGGAAGTTGTGGCGGTCGTATTCCAGACCCAGGTTGTTGGAGATGCGCGCACTCATTGGAACGGCGCTCACTCCGGCGTTTCCGATAAGTGGGTTCAGTTTCTTACCTTTTGGCAAGAAGAGATTCATCAGTTTGACGAATAAAATTCCACTTGCCGATGCGATGATGAAAGCAAGAGCACCGAGAGCAAAGATCTTGATGGTATTTAATGTCAGAAACTCTGAAGCCTGAGTAGAGCAGCCTACAGTCAGACCGAGGAGAACGACGACAATATCATTCAAGCTGCTGCTTGCTGTCTTGGCGAGTCGGGTTGTCTTTCCACTCTCTTTCAGAAGATTTCCGAAGAACAGCATTCCTAGCAATGGCAAACCGGAAGGAACGATGAAGGTGGTGAGAAGCAGACCGATGATAGGGAAGAGAATCTTCTCTGTCTGTGAAACCTGACGTGCCGGTTTCATCTTGATAACGCGCTCTTTCTTGGTTGTGAGCAGTCGCATCAAAGGTGGCTGGATTACAGGCACCAGTGCCATGTAAGAGTAGGCGCAAACCGCAATGGCTCCCATGAGGTTCGGACTCAGTTTGCTGCTCAGGAAGATGGCGGTTGGTCCGTCTGCACCTCCGATAATAGCAATGCCTGCAGCCTGGTTAGGTTCAAACCCAAGTGCCAGGGCAATCATGTAGGCGCCGAAGATTCCGAATTGGGCAGCGGCTCCTATAAGGATGAGTTTCGGATTGGAAATGAGCGCCGAGAAGTCGGTCATGGCTCCAATGCCCAGGAATACGAGTGGTGGGTACCAGCCCTGTTTTACTCCCTGATAGAAGATGTTCAGAACGGAGTTGTCTTCGTATAAACCTATTTCGAGTCCTGCATCGGCACGGAATGGAATGTTGCCAAGAATGATTCCTAATCCGATAGGAACCAGGAGCAGCGGCTCGAAATCTTTCTTGATGGCGAGCCAGATAAAGAGTGCTCCCACCAGAATCATGATGATGTTTCCTGCCGAGGCGTTGGCAAAGCCCGTGAAGGTAAGAAACTCATTGAAGTTTTGTATGATGAAATCCATAATTTACTTTGAACTTTGAAAGTTGAACATTGAACTTTATGATTAGTCTTTTGATTGGAAGAGTAATCATTAGCTTTTGTCTAAACAGTTTATTACGCGATTGTAACAAGCGTGTCTCCTTCCATTACTGCGTCTCCCTTGTTCACGTTGATGCTGGTAATGGTTCCTGAAGTTTCTGCATCGATGTTGTTCTGCATCTTCATGGCTTCGAGAACGACAACAGTATCGCCTGTGTTCACCTTGTCACCGACTTTCACCTTGATTTCGTTGATAGTACCAGGCAGAGGGGCTACCACTGGCTTGCCAGAGGCAGCGGCTGCCGCTGGTTTGTTGGTTGTTGAGAAACTTGCATTTGTTGCAGAAGAAGAACTGTTGAATTCTTCACTCTTCACTCTTCGCTCTTCATTTAACTTCACTTTCTGCTTACTGCTCTTAACCGGCTGTTTCATCTCCACTTCGAATGGAATTCCATTCACGGTAACATTGGCGATATTGCCTTCAACATCCTGTATTTCAACGACGTAATCTACGCCTTTTACCTTATATTCGTACTTTGCCATAGTTTCTATATTTTAACGTTGTTATTGTTGTTGTTGAATTTCGGAGCATTCCATCTGGTCTGTTTTGGCTTGATGGTGATAATGCCGGATTCTACATCGTGAACATCTTCCAGATATTCCTGTAGTGCAAGGGAAATGACAGCCATGTAAATCTCCTTATCAATACCCTTGGTTTCTAAACCATCCTTCAGAATCACATTGGTCTTATGACTGAGGTCATGAGTAACCTCGATGGTCTTCTTTCCTGTCTTATATAATAAGGTGGCGTGCTTCTCTGTGGCACGGGCGATGCGCTGTTTATGTTTCATGTAGGCTCCGAATGCCCAGAACACGATGAAGAGGAGAGCGAGGCAGGCAAATACGATTCCCATAGAAAGTACGGCGATTCCTATTCCGTAGGGATCTTGTTTCTTCAGAAGCTGAGACTTGCTCAAACCTGCGTTTTGTGGCAGATAACCCGGAGTGATGAATCCGTCAGTCGCCTTGTCCCATGTCTTGAAATCACTGCTCAGTGCATAGCTTTCGTTGGCTTCCAATACAGGCACACTCACGGAGTCTATCAGGTCAACAGCGTTTCCATCATAAAGTGCTATCCAATTGGGCTTCTTTTCCATGATAAGAAGATTGAGATGAAAAGGACCTGGATTGGAAGCATCCGGAGTTTTAAATGGCTTTCCGGACCAGGCGTCTACCCACCAGTTACTTTGGTCGAAGATGACAATGCTCTTCTTGCCGCCCAGCATGGTTCGCGGTTCATTGTTCGGCAACGGATACATCATTTGCCGACGTACTTCGGGCGACAGGTTCTTGTTGAGAACTCGGCGGTCGGTGGTTAGGAACATACCACGCACGTTGTACGTGGTAAAGGAGGAATTGCTCAATTCCACCCATGGTTTGTGCTCACCGTACTCATCTACAAGATTGGTACGGTTGTCGGTCATCACCTCCGTAATACGGATGCTTTTGGCTCCTTGGCTCCAAGCGGGCAAGGAAGTGATGACTAGCATGGTTATCAGAAATCCCAATTTCTTCATACGCTTACTAACGTTTATAGGGTTATTGTTTCATGTTTCGAAAAAATCTGCATCATGTAGGAACGATTGCTGTTCCTAGAAGATTCGTTAGGTTTATTTCTTGTGCTCAAAGGTACGAAGTTTTTCTGAAAAGACAACAAAAAAGGTGCACAAATTTTTATCTTTGTGCACCTCTTTTATAATTTATAACTATTTCCAGTTGTTTTGTTAACTTTTGTAAGTCTTACGCTCCGCAGAAGAACAGCACCACTATCTGGGCTGTAAAGATACGGAGGAACATGCTCAATGGATAAACCGTAGAGTAACCTACAGCTGGAGCCTCCTTAGAGCAAGAAGCATTTGCATAAGCCAAAGCTGGAGGGTCGGTGTAAGTACCGGCAAGCATACCCATGATGGTGAAGTAGTTGAACTTAAACTTCAGGCGGGCGATAGTACCGATGATGAGGATAGGAATAACGGTGATGAGGAAACCACATCCCACATATTTCAAACCGTCACCCTGAACTACTGTGTCCCAGAATCCGGCACCAGCCTTGATTCCCACACTCGCCAGGAAGAGCACAAGTCCTATTTCTCGCAGCATCATGTTGGCTGATGTTGTCGTATAAGTTACCAGCTTCATGCGATAGCCGAAACGGCCGATGAGAATAGCGATGATCAGCGGACCACCGGCAATACCCAACTTCAAAGGCACTGGCATTCCCGGAATGGCAAATGGGAGAGAACCGAAGATAATACCTACCATAATGCCCACGAAGATAGTAGCAATGTTAGGCGCATCGAGGCGCTTTACAGAGTTACCCATGATTTCAGCCACACGGTTCACATTCTCTTCAGGACCTACAACCAGAATCCTGTCACCTACGTGGAAGTGGTGGTTTCTGCCGGCAAAGATGTCCATTCCCTGACGGGAAATACGGGTTACGTTAACGCCGTATACGCTGGAGAAGTGCATCTTGCCCAAGGTCTTACCATTCATTTCTGGACGGGTAACGATGATACGGCGAGAAACAAAGTGCTGTACTTCGTCCTTCTCGCGGTCCCATTCTGCTTCAACTTCAGGTCCGATAAAAGCCTTGATGGCTTCTGCATCAGCCTCTGCACATACAACGAGCAATTCATCTCCAACCTCAAATTTAGTCTTGCTGTTAGGAATGCTTACCTCGCCATTGTGGAGCAGTCGTGAACATACAATGTCACGGTTCAGGAACTCAGAGACTTCTCTTAGGGTTCTGCCTGTAATGTAAGAATTTTCTACGCGCAAGTGCATGTTGTGCGCCTTAGCGTGAGGGTTAGCAGCATCTTCTTCGTTAAGCTGTTCTTCCTCATCAGCAGTATTAATCTTGCAGATGTACTTGATAAGGATAGTAGCACCAATAATGCCAACCACACCAAGAGGATAAGCACAAGCATAACCATTGGCAATACTTGGAGCGCCATTAGGGAAGACGCTGAGCAAAGCCTCGTTGGCAGCACCAAGACCCGGAGTATTGGTAACCGCACCATAGAGAGTACCAACCATCATAGGCAGGTTGTTAGGGTTGCTTGTATCGAAGAAGAGATAATAGCAACCAAACATCACGAGGATGTTGAGCAGAATAGCGCTAGCCGAAAGCATGTTGAGCGTAACACCACCTTTCTTGAAACTCTCAAAGAAACCAGGTCCTACCTGGAGACCAATCATGAAGACGAAGAGGATCAATCCGAAGTCTTGCACGAATGTGAGAATTTCCTTTGGACCGGTGAAGCCAACGTGGCCAGCCAAAATACCTGCGAAGAGAACGAAGGTGACGCCTAACGAAATGCCGCCAATCTTTATCTTTCCGAGGTAAACACCAATAGCTATCACGATAGCGTAGAGTAGGGCGATGTGAGCCACCGACTCGGTATTGGTGAAGAGATTAACAATCCAATCCATGTATTCGTTTTAAAATCAGAAAATTATATTCCTGTAGTTTACCAAATTATTTTAGAATTTATGTTTTCTGTTGCTTGTTTTAAATGAAAAATACAGTTCTGTTTATAGAGAGAATCTGTAGATTATTAGGGGATTCAGTTAAAACCGAAAATTGGAGGACATCACATAGGATGCCCTCCAACCTATTTTTTTTGTAAAAATCAAGCCCTTTTTTCAAATGGCTTTCTTTTAAACATAAGATTACTTCTCGATAGCTGCTACACCTGGCAATACCTTGCCCTCGATAGCCTCGAGGAGAGCACCACCACCTGTAGAGATGTAAGAAACCTGATCAGCCAAACCGAACTTGTTGATACAAGCTACAGAGTCACCACCACCGATGAGTGAGAATGCACCTTCCTTAGTAGCCTCAGCGATTGCGTCAGCGATAGCCTTAGAACCACCAGCGAAGTTGTCGAACTCGAATACACCTGCAGGACCGTTCCAGAGGATAGTCTTAGCACCCTTGATGGCAGCTGCGAAAGCCTTGCGAGTCTCAGGACCTGCGTCCATACCCTCCCATCCGTCAGGGATGTTGTTAGATGGGCAAACCTGAGTATTGCAATCGTTCTTGAAGTCATCACCGCAGATAGAGTCTGTGCCGAGTACGAGGTTTACACCGTTCTCCTTAGCCTTCTTGATTACGTCGAGAGCAACGTCGAGCTTGTCATCCTCGCAGATAGACATACCGATTTTGCCACCGAGAGCCTTAGAGAATGTATAAGTCATACCACCGCAGAGAATCAGGTTGTCAACCTTAGTCAACAGGTTCTCGATGATACCGATCTTGGTAGAAACCTTAGAACCACCCATGATAGCTGTGAATGGGCGCTTGATGTTGCCGAGAACTGCGTCAACAGCCTTAACCTCTTTCTCCATGAGGAAGCCGAGCATCTTGTGATCCTTGTCGAAAGAATCAGCGATGACAGCTGTAGAAGCGTGCTTGCGGTGAGCAGTACCGAATGCGTCCATTACATATACGTCAGCGTAAGAAGCCAACTTAGCAGCGAACTTCTTCTGACGCTCCTTCATCTCAGCCTTAGCAGCATCGAACTCAGGAGTACCCTTCTCAACGCCAACTGGCTTGCCTTCCTCTTCAGGATAGAAGCGGAGGTTCTCGAGCAAGAGAGCCTCGCCAGCCTTCAAGGCAGCAGCCTCTGCATCAGCGTTACCGCAGTCCTTAGCGAACTTAACGTCTACGCCGAGAGCGTCTGATACGTTCTTAACAATCTGAGAGAGAGAAAGCTCTGGTTTAACCTTGCCCTTTGGCTTACCCATGTGGCTCATCATGATGAGCGCACCGCCGTCTGCAAGTACCTTCTTCAATGTAGGAAGGGCACCGCGGATACGAGTGTCGTCTGTTACATTACCATTTTCATCCAATGGCACGTTGAAGTCAACGCGCACGATTGCCTTGTGACCGGCAAAGTTAAAATCTTCAATTTTCATTTTACCTAAATTTTTATATTAGTATCTTGTTATTAACCCTGTTTACTGCTGAAACGACCTTTGCCCTACGACTAGTGAGCTTATCAGGCTCCTATGTGCATACTATATAAAATAGGAGTGGTGTCGGGTCGTAACAAACTCTTTCCGTAGGCAAAAGTAACAAAAATAATCGGTACTACCAAATCTTTCTGCTACGATTTAAAGATTTTTTGTGGTAGATAAGCATTTTTGCCATGTATAGATAGCAAATTGAGGAAGGTAAGAATGGAAAAGTTCTCAGGATTCTCATTTTTAGGGGTGTCTTTACTTGATTACAAAGTGTGATGCAAAAGTAGTGAATTCTAGAGATACTAGCAAGCTAATTCATAAAACTTATATAATATTAACAGATTTTTTTACTGCTGTACGCAAACTGTTACCTCTGCTTTTCGGAAAATGATCTAGATTATCTTTATAATTTTATTATAATGAGTTTAAACGTATTACTATTTGTGTATTGCCGTTGGTGAATTATCCACACTTTGTAATCAAGTGTAGATATTAATAGAATAAATTTTTATAGTTTTTTGAAAGTTTAAAATAATAATGGTATGAGGCTCTTGTTTAAATACATACTATCCTTACTGCTGGTGTTCCCTTCGATGGATGCCGATGCCCAGCGTATAGCTGTCAAAACCAATATGTTATACGATGTGGTAGGCGTGGCTTCGCTCGGAGCTGAGCTCAAAACCTCCAAGCATTCATCCCTCAGCTTGATGGGAACCTATAATCCCTTGAAGTATG